>JBGTKC010000086.1:0-8692 GCA_041744755.1 Saprospiraceae bacterium | reverse complement strand
GGGGCAATTGTTGAATTTTTGAAGGGTGAATTGTTGAATGCCGTCGGGCGTAGCCAGACACCCCCCCGCCGCGGGAGCGCATTGAATATTGACAGTTGAAAATCGAAAATATTCTCATTCTACTACCTCCCCGCCCTCGGTCGCGAAGAACTCCGGCTTAGCCTCCACCCACTCGATCCGGTTTAGGTCCGCGTACCCGATCGTGTCCGCGCCCAATCCCGTCTCGGCGTTCCAGTCGTGAAAGGACCAGTGGTGCGCGATCGGCACGCCGTCCACCATTGTGTAGTCGGAGTAGCGGATAGCGTGGGGCTCGAGGGTAGACACGTCCACGTCGTCTCCCTTGCCGGCGGTCACGACGTAGGCCATGCCGTCGACGCGGCCCTCGGCGTTCGGGAAGACGATGTAGTAGTCGTCGGGCGCGTCACCGGTGCCGGGGGCGAAGGTGAGCTTCGAGCCCGGGGCGGCCTGTCCGTCGACCCAGGGGTAGGGTTGCGCGGCGGTCCACTTCGTACCGGGATCAGCCATCTTCATCGGCGCAGCAAAGAAGTAGGGCCACGTGAAGGCGGCAAAGCGGGCGCCCGGCCACTTCACGCTCGTATCGCTCACCATGAGGCCGACCTGAGATCCGTCCCAGCGCAGTTCGGCCCCGTCGCTGCGCGTCATGGCGATGCGGTCCATGCTGGGGGTCTGTATCACGCTTCCGCGAAAACGTTCTGTCCCGCCGAAGTGCAGCAGCAGGTCGTAGCTGAGGGCCTTGCCGGCGGGCATGGCGTCGGTGTGGGCACGGTACATCGCGGCGACCTCAGAGGGCAACGCCTGTATGGCAGTATCGCGCGTGCTGTCCACTGCGCCGCTCTCGTCTAAGCCTTCCGTGGCGACGGCGTCGGTCTTGCAGGCTGTCGCCAAAACGAATGCAGCCAAGAGTATTTGTAGGAAGGGCGTTTTCATTGAGCGAAAGTAGACGGGTCGCGCGAGAAAGGCCGTTCGACCGCTTCCGAGCGGTGGCCTTCCACCCGTATCTTGTCCCCCATGACCGCCACCCTCGCCACCCGCCAGCGCCTCAAAGCCTACATCGACGCCATGCCCGACGAGGAAGTAGCGGTCGTCGCTAATATCCTGCTCCCGCCGGCGCCCGCCGCGCCTCCTCAGGGGCGCGACCCGCTGATCTTCACTAAGGAAGAGAGCGAGAGCCGGCTGCTAAAGGGCCTAGCGCAACTCGACGCGGAGCAAACCGTGCCGCTCGAGACCTTCATGCAGCGTCTCGATCAACTCATCGCTCGCCATGTTCCGCATTAACCCGAGCCAGCAGGCCCTGGACGCCATCGAAAGCAATGCGGAGTATCTCGTCGGATTTGCAGACGATAGCGATATCGTCAAGGTACTAACAAAGATTAGAGAGGCAATCCAGGCACTCAGCCAAATCCCTACCCGCCACCGGCTCTACCGCCCGCCCATCGCCGGTCGCACCATCCGCTGTGCGCCGGCCGGTAAGTACGTGGTGTACTTCGAGGCCGACGAGGTGGCCCAGGTGGTAGGGGTCATCGACGTGCAGCACCGCAGGCGCGATCCAAGTGTAGTGCGAAATCGGCTACAGTAAATCTTGCGGGAGGGGCTTTGCGGAAGCGCGGAAGCGCGGAAGCCGCTCGCTGCCGTCTGCTAAGCCGTCGCGCCGAGCGTCCCTCCGGAACTCTCCGCACCCTTCGTACTTTCAGCACTCTCCCGTCTACCTTCGCCCGACTCATGCAGGAGCTCCTGGCCTTCGTCGTCCGCTTCGGGGGGGTGTTTACGTTCGTGATCCTCGAGTCCGTCTGCGCCCTGCTCATCGTGCGCTACAACGACGCCCAGCGCGCCATCTGGCTGCACTCCAGCAATCGATGGTCCGGGAGCATCGAGACGCAGCGCGACCAATTCAACGACTTCCTCGTGTTGCGCGACGTGGCCGACAGCCTCGCCGCGGAAAATGGGCGCCTCCGCCTCCAACTGCTCCTCCAGCCCAACCCCCTGCCGGACTCCGTCCAGCTCGCCCCCGCCGACTCCAGCTACACCCTCGTGCCCACGCGCGTGGTGCGCAACAGCGTCATGCGCGCCAACAACACCCTCACCATCGACCGCGGCTCGGCGGAGGGCATCCTCCCGCGACAGGGCGTCGTGAGCGGCGGCTCCGTCGTCGGGGTGACGCGGGCCGTCGGCGAACACTACTCCGAGGTGATGAGCCTCCTGCACCGCCAGAGCCGGATCTCGGCGGCCCTCAAGGGGGCCGGCTACTTCGGCGTGCTCACCTGGCGTGGGTTCGACCCGCAGGCCGTATACCTTGACGAGGTGCCCCGCCACGCCGAACTCATCAAGGGCGACACCGTGATCACCAGCGGGTACTCGGCCATGTTCCCGCGCGGGATCACCGTCGGGACCGTCGACACGTTCTGGCTGCGATCCGGCAGCGACTTCTACGACATCCGCGTACACCTCGGGCACGACCCCACCAAGATCGACTACGCCTACATCGTGCGGCGCCGTGTCGACGATGAGCGCGTGCGCTTCGAAGAAAGCATCGAAGATGTTGAGTAACGCCTACTTGTCCACCGCCCTGCGGTTCGTCGTGCTGGCGGCCCTACAGATCCTCGTCTTCGCACACCTCGGCGAGTCCACCGCGTGGGGCCCTTACGCGCAAGTGATGCTCTACCCACTGGTCATCTTGCTGCTGCCGGTCCAGACACCGAGTTTCTTCGTGTTGCTACTCGCGTTTGCCCTCGGGTGCCTGATCGACTTCTCGCTGGGTACCTACGGGTTACACGCCAGTGCGCTCGTATTTACCGCCTTTGCGCGGCGCCTCATCCTGGGGGTCCTCGAGCCGCGCGAGGGGTACGGCGTCGACCAGTCGCCGACGCGGAGTGCCCTCGGCATGCGGTGGTTCGTGCAGTACGCCGCCCTGCTCATGGGCGTCCACCTACTCACCTTCTTCGCCGTCGAAGCCTTTACCCTGGTGTACATTGTGCAGATACTAGCGCGCGCTGTAGGCAGTTTTTGCGTAAGCATGACCCTGATCCTACTATATATGATCGTCCTAGACCCCCGGAGTTAACGCCCCCCGCCCCGCACCCCCATTATGTCCACCACTTCCCTCGAGCGCGTCTTCTCGGTCCGGGTGCTATTTAGCCTCGTGGCGCTCGTGTTTTTGGCGAAAGCCTTCCAGCTCCAGATCGCCGACGATACCTACCGCAGCCGCGCGGAGGCCACCGCCATCGACAAGCACACCATTTACCCGAGCCGCGGCCTGATCTACGATCGCCACGGCAAGCTGATGGTCAACAACCTGCCGGTCTACGACCTGATGGTCACCTACCGCCAGGTCGACCCCGCGATGGACACGGCCAAGTTCTGTGAGCTGCTCGGCATCGACGAGCCCACCTTTTTGGAGGCGATGACCAAGGACTGGCGCGACCAGCGTTGGTCGAAGTCGGTGCCGTTCGTGTTCCTCGGGAAGATCTCGCCACAGGCGTATGCGCGCTTTCGCGAAAACTTGCACGAGTTCCCCGGCTTCTACACGCAGTTGCGCAACAATAGGTCTTACCCGCAGCCCTACGGCGCGCACCTGCTCGGCTACATCCGCGAGGCCGACCAGGCGACGGTCGACAAGAATCCCGAGCTCTACTCCCCGGGGGACTACCTGGGCGCGGCCGGCCTAGAGAAGCAGTACGAATCCTTGCTGCGCGGCGTCAAGGGCGTCGAGTACCTGCTCAAGGACAACCTCGGTCGTACGGTCGGCGCCTACCAACAGGGCAAGCTCGACAGCTTCGCCGTATCGGGTACGGACCTCTACACCTCGATCGACCTCGACATCCAGGCGTACGCCGAGCAGCTGATGGTCAACAAGAAGGGCGCCCTCGTGGCGATCGACCCGAGCAACGGCGAGGTGCTGGCCTTCGTGAGTGCCCCGACCTACGACCCGAACCTGCTCAAGATCGGGCGCGACCGCGGGGACAACTTCGTGGTCCTGCTGCAGGATTCTCTGCTGCCCTTCTTTAATCGCGCCACCCAGGCGCAGTACCCGCCGGGTTCGATCTTCAAGACCGCCATGGCGCTGTCGGCGATGCAGTCGGGCACGTGGAGTCCCGACCGGGGGGCGAGCTGTGGACACGGGTACCGCATCGGCGGCAAGGTGTACGGCTGCCACGGGCACCCCCAGGCGGGCAATATCTCGGCGGCGATAAGCCACAGTTGCAACTCCTACTTCTGGCAGGCCTACCGCCAGGAGGTGGACGACTTCGGGCGCACCGACCCGCACGCCGGCCTCGCCGAACTCAACGCCAACCTCGACCTGCTGGGCATCGGCAAGCGCACCGGGATCGACTTCCCGGGCGAGGGCAAGGGCAACGTGCCGACGCCCGAGTACTACGACCGCGTCTACCCGCAGAAGCTCGGCGGCTGGAAGTCGGCCATGACGATGAGCACCGGCATCGGCCAGGGCGAGATCCAGATGACGACCCTGCAGATGGCGAGCCTCGCCGCGACCCTGGCGATGCGCGGGGTGTACCACCGTCCGCACATCGTGCGTGCGCTGATGCGCGAGGGCCTGCCGGTAGACACGACGCTGGCTTCGGCACCCGTCAATCTCCCTTTCGACAAAGCGTATATGGAGCACGTAGTGGAGGGCATGGCGGGGGCGGTAGCTTTCGGCACGGCGCCGCGGGCGCGGATTCCGGACATTACCCTTTGCGGGAAAACGGGCACCTCGCAGAATCCGCACGGGGAGGACCACTCGGTGTTCTTCGGGTTTGCGCCGCGGGACAGTCCCAAGATCGCGGTGGCGGTCTTCGTCGAGAATGCCGGCTTCGGGGGTACCTGGGCCGCGCCGATCGCGAGTCTCGTGGTCGAGAAGTACATCAACGGCGAGATCGCGAAGAGCAGGTTACACGCCGAGAAGCGCTTGTTGGAGGCGGACTTGGTGAGGAAGGTGCCTTGAAATTTTTGAAGTGTGAAGTGTTGAAGGGGGAAGTGTTGAAGGGCGATTCGGGCGTCTCGCTCACCGCAGCAAAATCGTCACTATGGGAGAGGTAAGAAGTGAGGAGTATACGGCAGTCGAAGATCCGAGTTATCAGTATGAGAGGGGCGAGGCGGAAGACCATTTGATGCATGCGCCTCCGCCGATGATGGTTTCGGAACCGCGGTTGGCGGAGCCCCATGCCGAGTTGAAGGTCGAGCGGTTTGCTCGTGAGATGCGCAATCGGACATTTGCGCTCGCGCTCGAGATCGTCGATGTGATGAATGAAACGCCCGACAGTCACAGTCTGAAAGTGATCCGGTATCAGCTCCTGAAGTCGGCTGCTTCCGTTATGGCCAATTACCGCGCGGTCTGCAGAGCGCGAAGCGATAATGAATTCTTCTCAAAAATGTCTATCGTCGTCGAGGAGGCCGATGAGTGCGTAGGATGGTTGGGACTGCTCTTGAAGTCGCGGACCATCAAAATTGACAAATCTCATGTCGAGACACTAATGAACGAAGCATTAGACTCACCAAGATTTTCGCCACGGCAAGAGCCACCGTCAACAGTCGTATGAAACAGACAAAAGCCGCAAAACAAAAACGCTAGGCGCCCCCTACGCGGCAGCGCCTTCAACAATTCCCCCTCCCCCCTTCAACACTTAAATCTCCTCCTCCCAAACGACGTAAGACGCTCCAACTCTCCCCCCTACCGGCGGCGCCACCTTCTCGATCTCAACCTTCACAGACGCTACCTGCCCAGCGTGCCCTTCTCGAATCCGCTCAACGATTCGGTAGGCCAAGGTCTCGATCAGTTGCACACGCTCCCCAATTACCTCGGCGCAGATCTGGTACAGACTGCCGTAGTTCAAGGTCTCCTCGAGCTTATCGTCCGTGGGACTGAGCCCGGCCCTCAGCCGGCACGCCACCTGTACGACGTACTCCCCGCCCAGCACCGCCTCCTCCGCGTGCACGCCGTGTGGCGCGTGAAAGCGCACGTCCCTCAATCCTACTGTGATGCTTTTCATTGAATCCACCTTAACGAGAACGCGACACGCCACAGACCCCGTGTATCCACGCGCTCGCTACCTTTGGGAGTCCTAGCCACAAGCCCAATCCACATGACCAGCTCACCAGACGTTCAAGCCGCCGTCCAGATCGTCACCTCGGCCGCGCCGCACGAGACCCACCGGCGCTCGCAGCGCGAAGATCGCTACCAGGGGCACGACTACTACGGTGTTGACGAACTACTTACCGAGGAGCACCTCATGGCCCGCCAGGCCGTGCGTGACTGGGTGAAGCAGGAGGTGAGCCCAATCATCGAGAGCTACGCCGAGAGGGCCGAGTGCCCGACGCACCTCTTCAAGGGCCTCGCCGAGATTGGCGCCTTCGGACCGAGTCTCCCGACCGAGTACGGCGGCGGTGGCATGGACGAGATCTCCTACGGGATCATCATGCAGGAGCTCGAGCGCGGGGACTCCGGCATCCGCTCGATGGCCTCGGTGCAGGGGAGCCTAGTGATGTACCCGATCTTCAAGTTCGGCTCTGAGGCGCAAAAGCGCAAATATCTCCCGAAACTTGGCTCGGGTGAGTTCATCGGCTGTTTTGGCCTGACCGAACCCGACCACGGCTCGAACCCGTCCGGGATGCTCACCAACCTCACCGACGACGGCGACCACTACATCCTCAACGGAGCCAAGATGTGGATCACGAACTCCCCGATCGCCGATGTGGCGGTGGTGTGGGCGAAGGACCCGGAGGGTAAGATCCGCGGGGTGATCGTAGAGAAGGATATGAAGGGCTTCTCGGCGCCGGAGATCCACGGGAAGTGGTCGCTAAGGGCGAGCATCACGGGGGAGCTGGTCTTCGAGGACGTGCGCGTACCGAAGGCGAACGTGCTGCCGGAGGTCAACTCGCTGCGCGGACCACTGAGCTGCCTGTCGAAGGCGCGCTACGGGATTGCCTGGGGCGCAATTGGCGCGGCCCTGGATTGCTACGACTCGGCGCTGCGCTACGGCCTGGAGCGCACGCAATTCGGCAAGCCGATCGCGGGCTTTCAACTACAGCAGAAGAAGCTGGCCGAGATGATCACCGAGATCACGAAGGCGCAGCTGCTCGCCTGGCGCCTCGGGACGCTCGCCAACAAGGGCAAGGCCACCGCGGCACAGATCTCGATGGCGAAGCGCGACAACGTTAACATGGCGTTGAACGTCGCCCGCGAGGCCCGCCAGATCCACGGCGGGATGGGGATTACGCAGGAGTACCCGGTGATGCGGCATATGATGAACCTCGAGACGGTCCTCACCTACGAGGGTACACACGACGTCCACCTCCTCATCACCGGGCACGACATTACCGGCATCCAAGCGTTCTCGTAGCTGTTAGTTTCTTTACCGGGCCCGAGTCCCGTGTGAAACCGTTTTCTATGTCCCGTACGCGCTCTAGCTTCTTGACTCGTTCGCTGGCGACGGCAGTCCTGTTAGCGACTGGCGCACCCCTAGTTTTGGCGCAAGCCGACCTCGACGACCCGATCACGCTGAGCAACGCGAGCTTCGAGGACATCCCCCGCCAGGCCCAGGCCCCACGCGGCTGGTACGACTGTGGCTTCAGCGGCGAGAGCGCCGTGGACGTGCACCCGGCCAGTGTGCTCGCCAACGGGATGCCGGCCTTCTTCGAGGTCACCAACCAGGCCATGGACGGCAACACCTACCTCGGGATGGTGGTGCGCGACAACGAGACCTACGAGGCGGTGTCGCAGCGACTGATCGGCGGACCGCTCAAGGCCGGCAAGTGCTACACGTTCTCGATCTACCTGGCGCGCGCGGCCAACTACGTGAGCGTCTCGAAGGTGCAAGACGTGGAGGCCAACTACGACACGCCCGCAAAACTCCGCATCTGGGGCGGGTCGAGCTACTGCAACCGCCGCGAGATCATCGCCGAGAGCGCGCCCGTCAAGAACACCAACTGGCTGCAGTACAACTTCCGCTTCGAGCCGAAGTCCGATCACGCCTACCTGATGCTCGAGGCGTACTACAAGACGCCGATGCTGTTTCCGTACAACGGCAACCTCCTCATCGACATGGCGGGCAAGATCATGCCGACCCCCTGCGACGAGGACATCCCGGAGCAGTCGCTCAGCGATCCGATCGTGTCGAGCAACCCCGTGCCCAGGCCTGCGGCGCCTAGGCCGGCGCCGCGTCCGGATTCGCCCGCCGCGAGGCCCGCTACCAACTCCAACACCGCCAGTAACGCCTCCACGCCCCGACCTGCCACCAAGCCCGCCGACGAGACGCGCCTCCAGGGCCTCAGTCGCGCCGACCTGCGCGCCGGGAGCGTCATCCGACTAGAGCGACTATTTTTCAAGGCAGACTCCAGCGCGATCAACGCGGCGAGCCTCCCCTTGCTCAACGAGATCTACAGCTTTCTAAAGGCCAATCCGGACGTCGTGATCGAGGTCGGCGGCCACACGAACGGCCGCCCGCCGGACGAGTTTTGCGACAAGCTCTCCACCGCGCGCGCCGAGGCCGTCGTCGAGTACCTGACCCGCCGCGGGATCGAACGCGCGCGGTTGTATCCGAAGGGCTACGGCAAGCGCAACCCGATTGCGTCGAACGAGACGGAGCTGGGGCGGAAGCGCAATCAGCGGGTGGAGATTAAGGTGTTGAGTATGGGGTGAGGCCGTGATTTTTCCCCACCCAAAATTCCCCATCCCCAC
>JBGTKC010000085.1:0-8490 GCA_041744755.1 Saprospiraceae bacterium | reverse complement strand
GAGGTAGTAATAGGCGTTTTTCGGGTCGAGGCGAGTGGCTGCCTCCGCGTAGTTGGTGGCGTCGCGCAGGTTGCCGCTTTGCAGGTTGGCCTCTGCTATTTTGTAGTTGACGGCCGCGTTGTCGGGGCTCAAGGCGTAGGCTTTCAGCAGGTTTTCCAGGGCCTTGGGGTAGTCTTCCAGCAGGGCATACATCACCCCTTCCACAAACAGGGCTTCGGTGTGCTCTTTCTCGCGCTCGGTGAGGGGCGGCGCCAGGGCGCGCTTGGCCCGGGCCTCGGCCAGTTTCTTGTTCAAGTCGCGCTGCTCTTTTTCCAACGCGCGCTGCTCCTTGCGCGTCAGCTTAGACGGAGGCGCCCCGGCGCCAGTGGCGGGCTGCGCGTAGCCAGAGGCCACCAGCCCCAGGCAAAACAACAGACTAAGAACAACTTGACGCATATACAATAAAACCGGGCACGGGGCCCGGCTCACGAAATTACGGGTAATAATGCCCAACGACGCGACCCTCCGCAGAAGGCCGCGTCGTTGTAACGCATTTACTCCCTAAAATGTCACACCCGCAGCTGGTTATAATCGCCAAGGCTCAAGTCGTCGGGCGTACCGGTCACGGTGGCAAAGTTGCCAATCATCGAATTGGTGATAACGGCGTTGAGCACAGAGGCCGACTGCTGCACAATGGAATTCGACAGGCGCGAGTCGCGCACATTGGCGTGGTCGCCCAGCGACACGTGCGGCCCCACCACCGAATCGGTAATGATGGCGTTTTCGCCAATGTATACCGGCTCTATGAGTACGGAATTGGTGATTTTGGCCGATTCCGCTACCAGCGACTCGCCCCGCTCTTTGAGGTATTCCAGGTAGCGCTGGTTGGTGAATACGGTGGCGTCCTTGTTGCCGCAGTCCAGCCACTCGGTTACGCGGCCGGGCACAAACACGGTGCCTTTGTTCTTCATGTTCTCCAGGGCATTGGTGAGCTGGTACTCGCCCTTGTCCTTGATGTCGTTGTCGATGAGGTACTCGATCTCGCGCCGCAGGGCCTTACCGTCGCGGACGTAGTAGATTCCGACGATGGCCAGGTCGCTCACGTATTCGGTCGGCTTCTCGACGAAGTCCGTGATGACGCCCTCCTCGTCGACCTTCAGCACCCCGAAGGCGCTCGGGTCCTCGACGCGCTGCGCCCAGACGAAGCCGTCTTGCTGTGTGTCGAAGTCGAAGCTCGCCTTGAAGAGCGTGTCCGCGAAGGCGATCATCGTCGGGCCGTCGAGCAACTCCGCGGCGCAGAGGATGGCGTGGGCCGTGCCGAGGGGCTGGTCCTGCGTCACGACGTGGCCCTGGGCGCCAAGGGATTCGGCCACCGCCATTAGCTCCTCGCGTACGCCCGCGCCGAAGTCGCCGATCACGAAGGCGATGTGGTCGACGGGCTCGGTGAGGGAGGCGGTCAGGTCTTCAGCGAGGCGCTGGACGATGGGCTTGCCGGCCACCTTGAGGAGGGGCTTGGGGACGGTGAGGGTGTGGGGGCGCAGGCGCGATCCGCGGCCTGCCATCGGGATGATCAGGTTCATAAGTGGGGGAAGGTAGGGCGCGGGGGCAATGCCGGTAAACCCGCGCCCTACCTTCGCGCCAAATTTCGCCCCCGTGACCGTCTCCCTCTCCTGGCTCCGCGACTACCTCGACCTCCCCCACGCCACGGAGCGCATCGCCGAGATGCTGACCGGCCTCGGGCTCGAGGTCGAAGGACAGGAAGCGTGGGAGTCGATCCCGGGATCTCTCAACGGCGTCGTGATCGGCAAGGTCCTCACCTGCGGCAAGCACCCGGGCGCGGATCGACTCTCGCTCACGACGGTAGACATCGGTGGGGCCGAGCCGGTCCAAATCGTGTGTGGCGCACCCAACGTGGCCGCCGGACAGACGGTCCTCGTGGCCACCGTCGGCACGCGCCTCCACCCGACGGGCGCCGCCGAGCCGCTGACCATTAGCAAGGGCAAGATCCGTGGCGAGGTGTCAATGGGGATGATCTGCGCCGAGGACGAGCTTGGGACGGGCCGCTCGCACGATGGTATTCTCGTACTCGACACAGATTATGCGCCGGGGACGCCTGCCTCGGAAGTCTTCGACCTCGGGCAGGACGTGACCTTGGAGATCGGGCTTACGCCAAACCGCTCCGACGCTACTTCGCACCGGGGCGTAGCGGCTGATTTGCACGCTTACCTGAAGACGCACGAAGGCTACACCGGGCCACTTCGCGCGAGTCGCGCCGTGGGTAGCGCGGCATCCCCGCGAGGTGATCGTTCATCCGAGACTGCGCCTGCGAAGGCAGCGGCAATCAGTGTGGAGGTCCTCGCCCCCGACGCCGCCCCGCGCTACGCCGGGGCGGTGCTCACGGGTATTACCGTCGGCCCGTCGCCCGACTGGCTACGCCACCGCCTCGAGGCCATCGGCGTGCGCTCGATCAACAACGTGGTAGATGCGACCAACTACATCCTCCACGACCTCGGCCAGCCGCTGCACGCCTTCGACCTCGACAAGCTCGCCTCAACTGGCATCCGCGTGCAGACGCTCCCGGCCGGCACGCCCTTCGTGACCCTCGATGGCGTCGAGCGTAAACTGGGCGCGGAAGATCTGATGATCTGCGACGGCGCAGACGCACCGCTGTGTTTGGCGGGCGTCTTCGGCGGGAGAGGCTCAGGGGTCACGGCGAGCACAACGCGCATCTTCTTGGAATCGGCCGTCTTCGAACCCATCCAAACCCGGCGCACGGCCACGCGCCACAAGCTCCACACCGACGCCAGCCGCACCTTCGAGAAGGGTGTCGACATCGCGCAGACCGTCGATGCCTTAGACGCTGCAGTGGCGCTGCTCGGCAAAGTCGCCGGTGCCAGGCTCGAGGGCGAGGTGGTGGATGTTTTGGCGAAAGCCGTTCGCCCCGTACGCATCACGGTCTCACTGCCGCGATTGCGCCAGCTCACGGGCGTCGGGGCTACCCGTGAGGAGGTGACCCGCATCCTGGAGGCGCTCGACTTCACGATCGTGGCACAAAGTGACGACCACGAATCACTCAACGTCGAAGTCCCCACCAACCGCGCCGACGTGACCCGCGAGGCGGACGTCGTCGAGGAGTTCCTCCGGGTCTACGGCTACGACCGAGTGCCGCTGCCGAGCCGCATTCGCTTGAGCCCCGCCGTGCAGCCCTACCCCAGTGCGCACCAATTGCGCCGACGTGCGGCGGAATACCTCATCGGTCGCGGGCTGCACGAGGCGATGGGCCTGTCGTTGGTCCCCTCGAGGATTTACGAAACCCTCGCGCCCGACAGCGTCGGGAGCCTCGTGCGCATCCACAACACGAGCACCGTCGAGCTCGACGCGATGCGCGTCAACCTCGTGCCGACGGGCCTGCAGGCCGTGACCTACAACCAGAATCGACAGCGGCTCGACCTACAGTTCTTCGAGTTCGGTAAGGGGTACTTGCGCGCCGGCGATGAGTCCGCACCCACCGAGTACGAGCAGCTCGCCATTTGGAGCACGGGCGCCCGCGAGCCCGAGCACTGGTCCGCGCAGTCTCGCAAGACGGGGTTCGCCCACGTCCGTGGCTTCGCCGAGGGCGCTATTCAGGCCACCGGCCTCACGCTCGACGGCGAGCGCGCGGCCGCTGCTAATAGCATCCACACTTCGGCCTTCGCCTACGCACAGGAGCTGCTGATCGGCGAACGAGCCGTGGCGATGGTCGGGCGCGTGAGCCCGGCTTACGTCGAGTACTTCGACTGCAAATCAGACGAGATCTACCTGGCACTACTCGACTGGGAGGGGATCTCGAAGGTGGCTCGACGCAAGTTGCAAGGCAAGCAGGGCGGCGGGCGAGTGGCCCCGGAGTTGTCGAAATTCCCACAGGTGCGGCGTGACCTAGCCTTGCTCGTCGACGAGTCCGTGACCTTCGCGCAGATCGTTCAGCTTTCGCAAAAACCCGCCACCGGCATCTGCAAGTCGATCGAGCTCTTCGACGTCTACGAGGACGCCGCCAAGCTCGGCCCCGGCAAACGCTCGTACGCGGTGCGCTTCGTCTTCGAGCGCACGGACCGGACGCTCAATGACAAGGAGGTGGACAAGGCGATGGGCAGCGTCCAGCGCGCGTTGGATGCCGAGGGCGGGATTGAGGTGAGGCGTTGATGGGACGGCGTGAAGCAAGGTGGCCCCGGAGTTCGAAGGCCGCTAGCTTTGCTATCTACCTGGGCGCTACGCTAAATTGCGCTGCTGCCGGGGAAAGTGCGAAGCGGACGACTCATCCTGAGCCGTGACATCGACTTAGCCCATCGATTGAACAGTACGCTACGCTTATACCTATCCGGCCAGGGACATTACGCCGCGAGCCGAGGTGCACGAGCCTTTGCGTAGCACGCTCTGCGACTTTGCGCCCAGGGCCCCAGGCCCAGCGCCGCAGGCTTAGCGCCGCAGACCCAGCGCCGCAGGCTCCCCGCCGGAGGCCCTCCCACCCCTCTGTAAACCCCCTGCGCAATTCCCGTCCCCCCAACTACCTTCACCGCCCGTAGCATGAGTCAAGCGAGCGCCGATATCCCCGAAAGTCTGGACCGAGTGGTCGCCCTCGTCGGCGCGCTCATCCAGCGCAACCAGGACCTCGTCGCCGAATGCGACTCCCTCTACGACCACATCGAACGCTTAAATCACCAACTCACCGCCCACGCGGCGGATCTTCATACGCCTACGCCTTTAGCCTCTCCCGCACAGCAGCAGCTGCTCCGCGACGAGGCGCAACGTGACCAACTACGCCTCGAGCGCCTCCGCGCCGAGCTAGATGCCTACCTCAGCGAAATAGATGCCCGCCTCGCGGGTCGCAACGCCTATGTCTAAGCCCGTCAGCGCAGCGGAGTCCCTCAGCCTCACGGTCACCCTCGCGGGCCGGCCGTACCCGCTCCGGGTCCTCCCCACCGACGAGGAGCCCATCCGCCGGATCGCCAAGGAGCTCAACGATAAGATCGTCGACTTCCAACGCGCCTACTCCGGAAAGGACAAGCAGGACTGCCTCGCGATGCTCCTGCTCCTCTACGCCGTCGACCTCTACAAAGCCAAGGTCGGACAGCCCGATCCCGATGGCCAGGTCGCCCCGACGCTCCAGACCCTCGAACGCGACCTCCGCCGCGCCCTCGCTGCCACCGGTAGCGGCGTCAACCACGCCGGAATCGGTGAGGACGGCTCGGGCGCCGACGACTCGGACGCCGGGTTGGGCGACGCCGGCCCGGACGAGGACTCGGGTGACGCCGACCCTTCGCACGGGCGGGGGCTCCCCAGTGACGCGGACCTTACGGGCGACGACGATGACGACGACGCCGACGCCGACGAGGTCACCTCGGACATCTTCCCGCTGTAGGTTCGGTTCTGCGCGGCCTCCAGCGAGGCCCGCCACGTGCGCCCCGCGACGCAAGCCGTTGCCTCTCGCGGGCGAAGTTTTAGCGAAAGCGTAGCCATCCCAACGCTACACCCTCATGGACGTCATCATCTACGCCATCGTCGCCCTCATCGTGGGCGCGGTGATCGGGTTCCTCACCGGCAAACGCTCCGCCGATAACCAATCCGCCTCGATTGAGGCTGCCGCCAAAACGCGCGCCGCCGAGATCTCGCAGCAGGCGGATCAGGTTTTGGCGAAAGCCGACGCCGAGGCCGAACGCCGCATCGAACGCGCCGACGCCCGCAACGAGGAGATCAAACAGCGCAAGATCAAGGAGAACAAAGAGCGCGTCGCCGAGGCCCGCAAGGAGGCCGACGAGACGCGTCGCAAGTTCGACCAGGAGATGCGCGAACGCGAGTCCGAGGTCCGCAAGCTCGAGAGCACCTTTCAGTCGCAGCAAGACAAGATCACGAATCTGCAAACCGCCGTCACGAAGGAGCGCGAGGAGTTCGCCTCCGAACAGCGCGTCGTGGTAGAGGAGCGCCGCTCGCTCGAGGCTCAGCAGAAGATGGTCGTCGAGCGGGAGCAAGAGCTCGCCAAGGCCTCCGAGGACCACATCAAGGCCCTCGAGAAGGTCGCCAACCTCTCGCAGGCCGAGGCCCGCGACCACATGATGGAGGCCGTGCGCGAGAAGGCCGACACCGACGCGATGGCACTGATTAGGTCGACCATCGAGGAGGCCAAAATCACCGCGAGCAAGGAGGCGAAGAAGATCATCATCCAGACCATCCAGCGCCAGGCCGCCGAGGCGACGATCGAGAATACCGTAAGCGTCTTCAAGATCGACTCCGACGAGATCAAAGGCCAGATCATCGGGCGCGAGGGCCGCAACATCCGCGCGCTGGAGACGGCCACCGGCGCCGAACTCGTCGTGGACGACACCCCGGAGGTGATCATGATCTCGAGCTTCGACCCGATCCGGCGCGAGATCTGTCGGCTTTCGCTAAAACAACTCGTGGCCGACCGCCGCATCCAGCCGATCCGCATCGAGGAGGTCGTCGCCAAGGTCCGTAAGGAGATGGACGCGCAGATCGCCGAGATCGGCGAGCGAACCGTGATCAAGCTCGACATCCACGGGCTCGACCCCTACCTCGTCAAAATGGTGGGCCGGATGCGCTTCCGCTCGAGCTACGGGCAGAACCTGCTGCGTCACTCCGTGGAGACGGCCAACCTCTGCGCCACGATGGCGGCGGAGGTGGGCCTCAACCGCAAGCAGATCCAGATGGCGAAGCGCGCCGGACTGTTGCACGATATCGGCAAGGTGGTCGAGGACGAGACCGAACTCACGCACGCGATCGTCGGCATGGAGATCTGCAAGAAGCACGGCGAGCACGCCGCGGTGTGCAACGCCGTCGGCGCCCACCACGACGAGATCGAGATGACCAACATCCTCTCGCCGATCATCCAGGCCTGCGACGCCATCTCGGGTGCGCGCCCGGGTGCCCGCCGTGAGATTTTGGAGAGCTACCTCGAGCGCATCGGGGAGTTGGAGGAGATTGCCCTTAAGCACCGCGGGGTCGAGAAGGCCTTCGCGATGCAGGCCGGGCGCGAGCTGCGCGTCCTGGTAGAGGCCGACAAGGTCTCCGACGAGGAGGCGGACGATATCTCCTTCCGCATCAGCCAGAAGATCCAGGAGGAGATGCAGTACCCGGGGCAGATCAAGGTGACGGTGATCAGGGAGAAGCGGTCGGTGACGTTCGCGCGCTAGCGCGAACGTTTGCCTGCGGCGCGGGGCCTGCGGCGATTTGCCTACGGCGTTGGGCCTACGGCGTACTCGTCATGGGAAGCTATGGTCTCGTGCTCGGCCTGCGGACTTAGGCGATGTGTTTGGCACGACGCGCCGTAGGCTCCTGCGTGGGTAGACCCATTTTTTAGAAATCGAATCATCTTTGATCTCTCCAGTTCCACACTCTAACGCGCCTGAAGCAGTGCCGCATGCAATACGCCGTAGGCCCAGCGCCGCAGGCAAGGCGCCGCAGGCTCAACAGGCGCCGCAGGCAACACCCCTATGCTCCTCCCCATCGTCATCTTCGTCCTAGCGTTGGCCCTCCTCGTCAAGTCTTCCGACTGGCTGATCGGCGGTGCCGAGGAGATCGGACTCGGGCTCGGGATCTCGCCCTTCGTCATCGGGGTGACGATCGTGGCGGTGGGTACGAGCCTGCCGGAGCTGGCGTCCAGCATTGCGGGTGTCGTGGCTGGTGATTCCGGGATCGTAACCGGCAACGTGATCGGCTCGAACGTGGCCAACATCTGCCTCGTGCTCGGGCTCACGGCCATCGTCGGTAAGGGGATCACGATGGACGAGGGCGTGATGGATATCGACATCCCGATGCTGGTGGCCTCGGCGATCGCGCTGTGGGCCGTGACTTACGACGAGGCCGTGACGCTCGTCGATGGCCTCATCCTGGCGGCGCTGCTGGTGGCCTTTTTGCTCAGCTCTTTTTTGAGTCGGCCGAGTCTGCCAGGTACTTCTGTCAAGGCCTCGCCGATGGCGTACGTGTGGCTCCTGATCGGAGGCGTGGGCGTCTACCTCGGGGCCCGCTATACGGTGTCGAGCGTGCAGGAGATCAGTGCGGCCCTCGGGATCTCGTCCGGGATCGTGGCTATGAGCGCGGTGGCCATCGGGACGAGCCTCCCGGAGGTGCTCGTGAGTCTGGCGGCCGCGCGGCGAGGCAACTCTGCGATGGCCGTAGGAAATGTCATCGGGTCAAACATTTTCAATAGCCTTGGCGTGCTGGGGATTCCCGCGATGATTGACGTGGTGGCGGTCCCGCCGGAGGTAGGCTTCAGCCTGTACTTCATGCTCGCCATGACGATCATGATGGGCTTTCTGGCGACCGCGGGTAATGTCAGTAAGTGGGAGGGCGCCGTATTACTCCTGCTGTATACCCTGTTCTTGGCGGAATTATTCTAACTGTATAGCTGTAATTCCTAGCAATTGTGCGATATAGCAGGCGACAAGCGGTCTGGCACGCGGCTTCACGATCACGTGACGACTACATTTACAGGCGTTCATTCAACCAAAACACATCATGACA
>JBGTKC010000084.1:0-12903 GCA_041744755.1 Saprospiraceae bacterium | reverse complement strand
CGAAGGCGACGACCGCGCCCCCGCGGCCGAGGACAGGAGCCTCCCCGGGCGCCCCATCGTCATCCGCGGCTTCTGGGTCGCGGAGCCGTGGTATTGGATTCTCCTCGCAGTGCTGCCCCTCAGCGTGGCCGGCACCTGGATCTGGCAGGCCTTTAAGCACAGGCGCGCCGAGCGGCCCGCCGTCGCGCGGGACCCCCTGGAAGAGGGTCGCCGGCGCCTCCGCGACACCCGCGCCCGGCTCAATGATCCCGCCCCCTTCTACACCGCCCTCGGCGAGGCCTTAGACCACTACGCCTACGACCGACTCGGCCTAGCGAAGAGCGAGCAGTCCGACGCTGGGATCAGTGCGGCTTTCGCCAAAACCGGCCACGCCGACGCCGCCGAAGCTTTCTTGCGCGCCAGGGCCCTGGCCGACCGCGGACGCTACGGCGGCGGGACAGACCGGGCGGGGAGGGAGACGGCGCTGGGGGAGCTGGAGCGGGTGCTGAGCCTTTAGGTTATTGGGGCCACACCCAGCACAGCTCACACCCGGCACAGCACTTCCAGCACAATACCCCCGCACAGCCCTAAAAAAACAACATCCGCCCCGCCGCCACCAACACCACCACAATCAGCACGACGTACGCCACCGTCCCCGCGTACTTCGACCTTACCGCGAACCTGGAAGTGAAATAAGCAGAAGTAGCCTGCCCCACCGCCAGCAACAAGCCATACCCCCAGTGCACCTGCCCCTGCAGGACAAACACCGCCAGCACCGGCACCGTGTACACTGCCACGATCACGACCTTCAACACATTCGCCTCCTTCAGCGTCAACCCTCCCCCCAGCACCGCCATCGCCAAAAACAGCGGCCCGAACCCCATCTGGATAAAACCCCCATAAAAGCCACACGCCACCGACACCGACAGCAGCAGCCACCGCGGCCACGCCTGCCGGACCTCGCCCTCCCGCAACCACTGCTTCGGCTTCACGAATACCAGCACGAGCGTAAATAAGAGCGTGTACCCAAATACCGACTTAAAGGCCGCATTGCTCACGATCGACGCTACGTAGGCCCCTACCAGCGCCCCCGACACCACCGCCGTAAACAGCGGCAGGTGTAGTCGCCACCGCAGTTGCCCCTCGCGGTAGTACTGCCAGCTGCTCGTGATTGACTGCGCGAAGACCCCCACGCGGTTGGTGCCATTCGCGATCAACGGCGGCAGGCCGAGCGCCTCGGTCAGCACGCTCAGCGTAATCGCCGAGCCATTGCCCGCCAGCGTATTGATGAAGCCCGCCAGCGCCGCCCCCGCCAGGCACAGCGCGATCAACTCCGGGCTTAACTCCGCGATTGACATAGTTCCACGAGGACACCCCCCGCACTTTTCGGATGTACAAAACAAACCCACTTGTCATCCGCCCCCACGCTCGGCTCCTCCTGTAGAAGCGTAAATCCTTCCGCCCGCAGCCGCGCCATCTCCGCCCGGATGTCGGCCACCTCGAAGGCCACGTGGTGGATGCCCTCCCCGCGCTTCGCGATGTACTTCGCGATCGGACTATCGTCCCGGGTCGCCTCCAGCAGCTCCACCTTGCTCTCGCCGGTCTGAAAGAAGAGCGTCGTGACGCCCTGCTCCTCGACGCGCTCTTCCTTGTAAGGCCCGACGTTGAGGAGCTTGGCGTAGAGCTCACGCGCGGTGGCGAGATTGGCGACGGCGATGCCGAGGTGTTCGAGGCGCATGGGGGTGGGGGATATATTAAAATTACCGCGTCATTCGACGGACAGATGGAACGGGCGTCTCGTCAAGCGTTTTGTAACCCCCCCCCCCCGGCCCCCCTTATTTTTTGAATGCCGCTTCGATCGCTTCGCGCTCTACGCGGCATTCAAAAAACAAGGGGGGAGGCGAACGCCCCCGTCGACTGTCGCGTAGGGGCCGCGGGACCTCCGAGCGAAGCGAGAGGTACGGTCGCCGCCCCCCTTGTCCAGGTCGGAATCCGGCCCGAGCGGAGCGAGCGGCCGGATTCCGACCTGGATAAGGGGGGGCCGGGGGGGGGGGTTACAAAACGCTAGAGCAAGCCCATGCTCCATATTCTATGCTCTATACTCCCCTACTCCCCCGGGTACCAATCCAACTGCACCACCTCCGTCTTGCCCCCCGCACCGACGGTTTTGGCGAATGCCGTCACGTCGCTCTTGCCCTCCGTCCCGCGGTAGTGATAAGGGTAGACCTGCACGGGATCAAACGCGAGCACCGCCGCCGCCGCCGCATCCACGGGCATCGTGTACGGCAGGTTCATCGGGATGAAAGCCTTGTCGATGTTGGTCAACGACCGCATCTCCGGGATGTCCTCCGTATCGCCGGCGATGTAGATCCGCTCGCCGCCGAGGGTGACGACGTAGCCGTTGCCGCGACCTTTCGTGTGGAACTGCAACGCCTCCTCTCGCAGGTTGTACATCGGCAGCGCCTCGACGTCGACGCCGTTGACGGTGAGCTTGTCGCCGTTGGCCATCACCTTGGTGCGCGCCGCGATCGCCGGCGGGAGCTGCTCGCGGACCGCCGCCGGCGCCACGATCATCGTGCCGGGCTTGGTGCGCAACGAGTCGCGTAGCAAAGCACCGAGCGTGGCGGTGTCGAGGTGATCGCCGTGGATGTCACTCACGAGGATAACATCGGCCGGGGCCATGTTCGCGAAGCCGGCCACCCCACCGACGGGGTCGTTGTAGACGACGATATCTCCGGCGGTGAGGACGAAGGTCGCGTGGGAGATCGGCGTCACCTCGACGCGCTTCTCGATCGTCTCGGCGGTGATGGCCGTGTCCGGGGTTTCGGTGGTGGCCGTGCCCCCGCAGGCCGCCGCGAAGGCCGCGCCGAGGAGGACAGGAAGTGGAGTAACGAGGCGCATGGGGGATTGGTGGTCTAGTGAGCAGAGCGCCAAAGCTAAACCAGGTACGTGCACCGATTTGCGGACCGCCTATCTTGCCGCCATGCGCGTGCTCCTCCTCGGTGGTCTTGCCCTCCTCACGGCCTGTAGTAAGCCCTCTAGTAAGCCCTCCGGCGGCGACCTTACGGAGGCCTTCCTCGTGAGTCCGGACGAAAGTCTCCGCGTCACTTTCGCACGGAGTGCCGACGGGAGAGTGAGCTACCGACTCGGCGCCAATCCGGGTGAGGGCGCGGATTCAGCCGCGACGTACATCCTGCCCTCGACGCTCGGGTTCGAACTCGAGGGCCTCGGCCGCGTCGACAGCGCCTTCGAAATGCTCGATGTCGTAAAGTCCGCCGGCAACGAGAGCTACAGTCTGCCCTGGGGCGAAGTGGCCAACGTCAACGCCGACTACGGGGCCATCCAGCTTTCGCTAAAACACGCCACCACGGGGGTTAGCGTCACGGTGGAGGCCCGCCTCTTCGACGACGGGCTCGGGCTCCGTTACACTTTTTACAAAGCGCCCAACCGCGAGGCCCTCGGCTCCGACACGATCCGCATCCTCGAGGAGCTCACCGGTTTTCGCGTAAGCGGCGACCCCCTCGTCAACTGGGGCCCCGGCGACTGGAACTCCTACGAGAACCGCCTCGAATTCACGCCCTTGTCCAAGATCGACGCGAAGAAATATGACGACCGCCCTCAGCTCATCAGCCGCGTCGTGCCCAATAACGCGATCATGACCCCGGCCTCGATGCGGCTCGCCGACGGGACCCACCTCTCGATCCACGAAGCCGACCTCGTCGACTACCCCGAGATGACCCTCGAGGTCATGCCCGTTGGTGAGGGGCTTCGCTCGACGCTGGCCGGCTCGCAGAATCGTGCCGCGAAGGCCGTGCGCGCCCTGCCCTTTTCGACGCCTTGGCGCACAATCGCCGTCGAGAAGCGCGCGATTGATCTGCTCAACAATCACCTCGTCCTCAACCTCAACCCCCCCAACCAACTCGGCGAGGTAGAGTGGTTCGAGCCGACCACCTACGCCGGGGTCTGGTGGGAGATGTTCCTCGGGAAGGGCACGTGGGACTATGCCTCGGGCCAGTCCGCGGCCGGCAGTGCGGGCCAGGCCGAGTCGGGCGTCAGCAAGCACGCCGCCAACACGGCCAACGTCAAGCGCTACATCGACTTCTGCGCCGCGAACGACATCGGCGGTCTGCTCGTCGAAGGCTGGAACACCGGCTGGGAGGTCTGGCTCGACTCGGCCGCACGGCTCGAGGCCTTCGATTTCGTGACGCCCTACCCCGACTACGACCTGCGCGAGGTGGTGGCTTACGGCAAGTCGAAAGGCGTCGACATCGTCATGCACCACGAGACCTCGGGCGTGCCCGAGCGCTACGAGCAGCAACTGGATACGGCCTTCGCGCTGATGCAGGCGCTCGGTCTGCACATCGTCAAGAGCGGCTACGTCGGCAACTACCCCAACGGCGAGTGGCACCACGGGCAGTACGGCGTGCGCCACTACCGCAAGGTCTTCGAGACGGCCGCCCGCTACGAGGTGGCCGTCAACCCCCACGAGCCCATTAAGCCCACCGGCGAGCGCCGCACCTTCCCGAACGCCATCTCGGGCGAGGGCGCGCGCGGCATGGAGTACAACGCCTTCGGGGACTATACCCAGGTCAACCAGCCGAGCCACCTCCCCGGCCTCGTGTACACGCGCTGCCTAGCGGGACCGTTCGACTACACGCCCGGGATCTTCAACCTCGAGATGGACGGCTACAGAGGCCCAGACGACGAGGTACTCTCGACCCTCGGCGGTCAACTCGGCACCTACGTCGTGATCTACGCCCCGATCCAAATGATCGCCGACATTCCCGAGAGCTACCTCGACCCGGATGGCAGCTACCACCCAGCCATGCCCTACTTACGCGAGATGGCCACCAACTGGGACGAGACCTACCCGCTGGCCGGAGAGCTCGGCGAGTACGCCGTGGTGGCGCGCAAGGTCCGCAACGAGAATCGCTACTTCGTCGGCGGCATCGCCGGGGATAGGGATCGGCCGGTTAGCGTGAAGTTCGACTTCCTCCCCGAGGGCGTCGAGTACACCATCGACCTCTACGCCGACGCCGACGATGCACACTACCGCAACAACAAGAAGGCCCTCAGCATTACCCGGAATACGGTATCCCGAGGGAGTACACTCGACCTCACGATGAAACGCGGGGGTGGCTTCGGGGCCGTAATTCACATCGCCGAGGCGCGCCAGGATTGAGCCTTGGACCCAGGGTCCCGATCGAAGCAGTAGGCCCCTCTCCGCTGCGGTATGTAGTTTTGCCCTTATGCGTTGGCGCCTTTCGACAAAACGCGCAACCTCCAGCACGCTCTCCCCGGCGTGAACCTCTCGCGCGAAAAACATATGTGGCTTTCCGCAGTTGCACACCTCACTGCCCATGACTTCAGACAGCTCCGATCAGCCACCGGCCCCTGAGCCACACGCGGCAGGCCTTCCCACGGTCGCAGAGGAGCTACGGGTCATCATGCGCGACCAGCCGGCCGTATTCCTCAAGATCGAAGAGGCCGCCGTCGACGCGACGTTCATGTGGGACCTCGACGATCCTACCCGGCATTTCGTGAGCCCGAGATTCTGGAGCATCCTCGGCTACGACGCGGACGCTATCCCGCCGGACGGTGACTGGCAGGGTGTCGCCGATCCGAAAGACCTCGCGGCCTTCCACACCGCAATCGAGGCGCACGCAAGTTGTGACGGTCCGGAGATCGAACAGCGGATTCGCCTGCGTCACGCACACGGCTACGAGATCTTGACGGAGACCTACGCCCTCACCGTGTGTCACCGGAGCAACGGCCCCAACCGCGTCATCGGCATCCACCGCGACCTGAGTCGCGAGCGCCAGCTGGAGATCTTGCTCAACGAGACCAACACCGCCGCCCGCATCGGCGCCTGGAGCTGGGACGTGGCCTCGGGTAAGATCTACTGGAGCCCCGTCACGAAGCTGATCCACGGGGTCGACGACCCCGACTACCAGCCCGTACTCGACACGGCAATCGAGTTCTACCGCGAGGGCTACTCCCGCGAACTCATCCAGGTCGTGATCGCGGCCTGCCTCAAGGAGGGAACACCCTGGGACGAGCTGTGCGAGATTGTGACTGCGAAGGGGGAGTTTCGCTGGGTCCGCGTCATCGGACACGCCGAGCGCTTCCGCGGCGAGAACGTCCGGCTCCTCGGGAGCTTTCAGGACATCCACGAACAACGCCTCCGTGACCTCGAGTTGGCGAAGAGCGAGGCCCTCCTGAGCAACAGCTTCAAGCTCATCCCGAGCGGCATGCTCATCCTCGATGCGGAGGGTCGGGTGGAGCGCGTGAGCGCGAGCTTCAGCCGCTTGATCGGCTACGCTCCACACGAGATCATCGGGCAGGCCTTCACCGACTTTACGCACCCGGATGGCCGCGAGGCCGACGCCGCGATGTTCGACGCCCTCGAGGACACCGAGCGGCCGCAGTTCCGCTCCGAGAAGCGCTACGTGGATGCCGCGGGGAAGAACCTCTGGGTCGACGTGGCCGTCGCTGCCATTCGCAACGACCAGGACGAGATCAGCAACTACCTCGCGCAGGTCATCGATGTCACCAACGCCAAGTCGGAGGAGGCGTACCGCGTGCACCTGGCCTTTCTCGAGGACAAGGCCCGCGAGATGGAGCAGTTCGCCTACATCGCCTCGCACGACTTACGCCAGCCCGTCCTGACGCTCAAGGGCTACCTCGGGGCCCTGCGCGAGGACTACGACGCCAAGCTCGACGACGCCGGCCGCGAGTACGTGACCATCATGGAGTCCGCTGTTGAGCGCATGGACCTCATGATCCGCGGGCTGTTGGATTATTCGCGCCTGAGCAAGTCCCGACAGCTTGAGGAGGTTAACCTGGACGAGGTGCTCAAGGGCGTCCTGGACGATATCGAAGCCCTGCGACTCGAGACCGGTGGCGAGATCGAAGCCGGCGGGATGCCCGTCGTCTACGGGCGCCACATCGAGCTGACGCAGGTGTTCCAAAACCTCCTCGCCAACGCCCTCAAGTATCACCGTCGTGGTGTAGCGCCGCGGGTGGAGATTACCTGCAGGGCGATCTCAGGTGGGTACGAATTTTGTGTCCTCGACAATGGCATCGGCATCTCCGACAGCGACCAGGACCGGATCTTCGGTCTGTTCCAACGTGTCGGCGAAGGCGCCCACGACACCACGGGCTCCGGGATCGGACTGGCGAGCTGCAAGACGATCGTCGAGCGCCACGGCGGGAGCATCAAGGTATCCTCAACCCTCGGTGAGGGCAGTCGTTTCTGCTTTACGATCCTCACCGAACAGTTTCAATAGCCGACTCTTACCAGCGACTTCCGCGCCTTTACTTTCCGACATACTAGCCCTTCCCGCATGGTCCTCTTAGTTGACGATGATCCGACCACCAACTTCTTGCACCGGCGGGCCATCTCGAAAGTGCTCGTCAGTGCCGTCATCGCCGAAGCGTACAACGGCCGCGAGGCTCTCGATCTGCTACGGGCCCACCTCCAGTCGGGCCGGCGGCCGCCCGAGTTTATCTTCCTCGACATCAACATGCCCCACGTAGACGGCTGGGGTTTCCTCGAGGGCTACCAGGCCCTCCCGACGGATTGGCGGGGCGCGAGCCGCGTCTATATGCTCACCACCTCGCTCAATCCCGACGACCACAGTCGCGCCCGCGGCTACGCCGATGTCATCGACGTGGTGGACAAAATCATGACGAAGGAAAAATTCGCCGCGATACTACAGTTGCACCCGGAGGCGGCGGCGGCGGCGTAGGTGGCGTCCGACCGCTTCCGAGTGATGCGCCACCGAAGTGCGCTGTAAAAGGGGCCACCACTCGGATTGCCGCGCCAGCTGCGCGTCTCGCAATGCCTGGTCGAAAAGCCCACCTAGCCCCCTACACCGGGATCACCCCCAGCAATCTCGCCTTCTTCTCCGCATGCCAAAGTGTTTCTGGCTTGGCGCCAAAACCGTAGCGGTCGGCGTCGCCCGAGGCGAAGTCGAAGACGATGGGCCGGCCCGCCGACTGCCGCAAGGCATAGTCGTACAGCAGGGCCAGTGCACCTTGCGTTTTGCCGGAAGGCGACTCCGCATCCAACACCCGCGCGATCCGGCCGTGGGTAAACACGAAGGCCGCCACCGCGAGCAAGTCCCCGCCCGCCGTCGTCACGGCGGAGCTCCAGCCCCAGCCGCGGTGCATGGCGTTGTAGAGGATCCGCAGCATCGGGTGCTGGAGCTGCTGCCCGCGGGGCGCGTGCTCGGCGACGAAGGCCGCGATCTTCTCGGGCTTCATGTTGGCGTGCACCAGCAGACCGGCCTTCTGCGCGATGGCGACCCGGCGGAGGGTCTCGGAGCTATACTCTGCGGCCAGCTCCTCGTAGGGGGCGTCGCTCATACCGAGGGTGAGGTTGGCGCGACTGTCCCATGCCCACGGCGTCTCGTCGTCGCGCGAGCCGTCGCCCGTGAAGGTAAGGTCGATGGCGTCGAAGCGCGACTCCGCCTCCCGTAGGAAGTAGCCTAAGCGTTTTGGCGAAAGCACCCTCACGGAAAAGACACCCAGCCCAGGCGTGAGCACCGGCGTCTTTAGGCGCGTACGCCCGAGCCAATTCTGGTCCCAGACCAGCGGCATCACCGACTCGTACTCGCCCTCGACGAGGATGTCGAAGTGGCGCGCAGTGGCGTCGAGGTACCACTTGTAACCCCAGGCCCGCCCGTTGAGGGCGTAGTGGATGCAGGAGTTGTAGAGCTGCCGGTCGATATCGGCGTGCTGGATGTGGCGGAGGCGCATGTGTCGTGAAAACCAGCGGTTTTCACGACAGGTTGCGCCCCCGCCTTACTTAGTAGGCAGTCGCCTACCGGCGCCCACGGCCACCACCACCACCACCCCAGCGACCGCCGCGGTCATTGCCGCGGTCACCGCGGTCGTTCCCGCGGCCACCACCGCCACCGTAGTCGCCGCCACGCCCACCGCGGTCGCCGCTAAAGCTACCGCCGCGTCCGCTGCCGCTGCCTTCGTTCTGTCCGTCGCCTTCCTCGGCCACGTTGATGCGCACGGGGCGGCCGTCGAAGTGGAGGTCGCTGAGGCGTTCGACAGCCTGCTTAGCCACCGATTTGTCGACGTCGAAGAAGGTGTGGGTCTTGTTCATCGTGATGCGGCCGATGTCCGAACCCTTGATGTCGGCGGCGTCGCAGATCATGCCGAGGAGGTTGCCCTTACGCCCGCCGACGTCCATGGCGCCGACGTTGATGAAGAGGCGCTCCATGTTGGAGTCGTCGCGCGGGCCACGGTCCCGATCGCCGTCGCGGTCATTGTCGCGGTCCTTCTTGGCGACTTCGCGTCCGCGCTGGTCGTTGAGATCGGGTGCGAAGCGGTAGTCGTTGAGGAGCTTCTCGAAGGAGTCGCTCGCTATGCGCTTAATGATGTCCTCGCGGGTGAGTCCGTCGAGGGCGTCCTCGATGGCTGGCAGGTAGGTGTCGAGGCCTTCGGTGACCTCGACCTTGCGAAGGCGACGCATGCTGGACATGAGGCGGCGCTCGATGATCTTGTCGCCCGTCGGAATCGTGGCCTCCTCGAAGCGCGCCTTGATGATGCGCTCGATCGAACGCAGGATCCGGACGTCTTTCGGGTGTGTGAGCGCGAGCGAGATGCCCTCCGCCCCGGCG
Organism: Saprospiraceae bacterium; assembly: GCA_041744755.1. Lineage (GTDB taxonomy): Bacteria > Bacteroidota > Bacteroidia > Chitinophagales > Saprospiraceae > CALDTK01. The sequence continues at coordinate 3,286 of JBGTKC010000084.1, read as the reverse complement.
CGACCGGTACGGCCGGCGCGGTGGGTGTAGAAGCTCAGGTCGTCCGGGAGGTTAAGGTGGAATACGTGCGTAATGCCGGTCACGTCGATCCCGCGGGCAGCCACGTCGGTAGCCACCAGCACCTGGAGTCGCTTCGAGCGGAACCGCCCCATGACGTTGTCGCGCTGCGCCTGCGAGAGGTCGCCGTGGAGGGCGTCGGAGTTGTAGCCCTCGGCCGAGAGACTGTCGGCGACCTCCTTGGCGTCGGCGCGGGTGCGCACGAAGATGAGGCCGTACATGTCCGGATCGTAGTCGAGGAAGCGACGCAATACAGCCAGGCGCTCCTTCGGCCGCGTGATGACGTAGCGGTGGGCGATGTTGACGTTGGCGGAGTTGCGCTCGCCGGACTGCACCTCGACGGGGTGGTCCATGTACTCCGCGGCGATGCGGCGGACTTCTTCAGGCATGGTAGCCGAGAAGAGCCAGGTGTGGGCGCTGTCGGGAATTGACTGGAGGATGTCGTCGATCTCCTCCTTGAAGCCCATGTTGAGCATCTCGTCGGCCTCGTCGAGCACGAGGGTCTGGACGTGCTGCAGGTCCACGGCGCGGCGGCGGATGAGGTCGCGCAGACGGCCCGGCGTGGCTACGATCATCTGGACACCGCGACGGATCTGCTTGATCTGGCGCGTGATGTCGGCCCCGCCGTACACCGGCGCGATCTCGACCTCGGGCATGTGCTTGGCGAAGCTCCCCATCTCGACCGTGATCTGGAGACAGAGCTCGCGCGTGGGCGCGAGCACGAGCACCTGCGGGACGCGGGTGTGGACGTGGAGGCGGTGCAATGCCGGCAGCCCAAAGGCGGCTGTCTTGCCGGTACCGGTCTGGGCGAGGCCCACGAGGTCGGTCTCGCGCTCGAGCAGGTGCGGGATGGCCGAGGCCTGGATGCGGGTCGGGTACTCGAAGCCCATATCGGCCACGGCGCGCTGGAGGGGCTCGATGAGGCCGAGGCTCGCGAAGCTCGGGCGGTTCTCTTCGTCGGCGGGCTTGGTCTTGTCGAGCTGAAGGTGCTCGATGTCGGAGTTGCCCTTGGCCTTCTTGGACTTGGCTTTCGGGGCGGCGCCGTTGTCGGAGCTATCCTTTGTGGCAGCGTCATGAAGGTTAACGTAGTCGTCACCTTCGCCCCCTGAGGATTTAGCTGCTTTGCGGGCGGCTTTTTTGTTGGCTTTAGCGCTGGCCTCGGCCTCGTCTTCCTCCCGACGGAGCTTGGCTTCGTCCTCGGCGGTATTCCCTCCCGCGTCGTCGTCACCGTCGTCGTCGCTAAGCATGGTGTCGGCCACGGCCTTCTTCTGCTTCTTGGCGACGGGCTTGGCGTTCGGGGCGCCGACGGCTTGGTTGACGAAGTCGATCGCCTCCTGGTCGAGGGCGTCCTGGTCCATTGGCTCGTCGTAGTCGTCGTCGTCGGCCGGGCCGATCCACTGGGGGGCGGCGGGTTGGGCCTCGGCGGCGGCGGTGCGGCTGGACTTCGCGGGGGCGGTGGCGATGGGCTCGGTGGCGGCCTCGGCGAGGTTACCGTTGCCGCTGACCGAGGCTCCCTTGGCGTCGGCCTTTGCCGCAGTGTCGGCTTTGGCTTTTTTGGCAGCCGCGGCTTTAGCGGGCTTGGTGGCGGTCTCTGCGATTAGGGCCGCTTCTGGCGCAGCGATTACGTTCTCGGTTTTGGCGGAAGCTTTCACCTTATTGGCCTTGGCTTTCACGGGTGCCGCGTCGGCTTCCTCGTTGCTCGCGTCGGCGGCGTCCTTGGCGAGCGCCTCGGCTTTGGCTTTATTGGCGGCGCGGGTGAGGGCGGCTTTCTGGGCTGGGCTTAGCGCCTCGGTAGGGTTGGCGGTCTTTGCCATGGTCACGATACGGTTGTGTTGGCCGTAGTGTGTACGTCCAACGGGATTAGAAGAGACGGCGGCAGTATTCGCGTCGACCCTTTTACCCCGTTGGCGGTGCTGCACCCGAAGGCAGCGCGGAAGGTCTTGACGATCAGCGTCGTGTGGGCTCCGACAAATCAGCAGATTCGTCAAAACGGGCGCAAAGGTACACTTTTCCGCAGAATAATATTCGGAGTAGGGTTGACTGGTTGGGTGAAATGACTCAAGCCTTTGTTAATGGGGCGGACCTCCCAGAAGCCGAAGCCCGGCAGTAATAGGCAAATAACCGAGGCCGACCACTCAGGAGTCGTCAAACGGCTGTGCCGACCTCCTGTGGAGAAAGCTTACCTTCGCGGCCCTTCGGCAGGCCGGCTTTGGGTTTGCTGAGCATTTTGCGGCTTTCGCCAAAACCCGCGAGCCCTGCCTTTCTCGAGGGTGTGGGCTAGCGAAGGCACAAGTTTTGGCGCAAGCCCGACCATTTTTAGCGAACCCGACAGGCACCAGACACAGCGCCAGCGCAGTTGTGGCCGTTTAAGACACGATTTGACGAAGTCCCCTATGCTATTTCTCCGAGGACTCGTGGTTGTACTGACTGCGATTTTAGTTTTGGCGAAAGCCGCCCCCCTCGCTGCCCAGACCCCGGACAGCGTCGCGACAGCCAGCTACCAGGATCCGGGCGAGTTCGAGATCGGGGCCGTGACCGTGACCGGGAACACCTTCTCCGACGCGACGGCCATCAAGAGTATCGCCGGCCTTACCGTGGGCGAGACGGTGCGCATACCTGGTCCGGACATCACGCGCGCCGTGAAGGCCCTGATGAAGCTCAGGCTCTTCACCGACGTCCAGATCAAGCTCGTCAAGACCGTCGACAACGTCGCCTTCCTCGAGATCGACATCCAGGAGCAGCCGCGCCTGAGCACCTACCGCTACACGGGCATCAAGAAGAAGTACCACGACGACCTCAACGAGCGCCTCAAGGAGAGTCTCACGAAGGGCGGAATCGTGAACGAGAACCTCAAGCGCAACGCGACCAACAAGATCAAGGCCTACTTCACGGAGAAGGGCTACCTCGACACCGAGGTGGCGATCACGGAGCGGAGCGACTCGATCCGCGCCAACTCGGTGATCCTGACCCTCGCCATCGACCGCGGGCCCCGCGTCAAGATCGACGACCTCGAATTCGTCGGCAACTCGGAGGTCTCGGCCAACAAGCTCCGTCGTAAGATGAAGGAGACGCGCCGCAAGCGCAAGCTCTTCGCGTCGAGCAAGTTCATCCCCGCGAAGTACGCCGAGGACAAGGCCAAGCTGATCGACTACTACAACACGATCGGCTTCCGAGACGCCGTGATCACGAGCGACAGCCTCTCGCGCGATGAGGACGGCGACCTCAACAT
>JBGTKC010000083.1:0-40993 GCA_041744755.1 Saprospiraceae bacterium | reverse complement strand
CGCCGCCGAGCCGAAGCGCCAGTGCTCGAGCCAGCGCCGCGTGACGGCGGCGTTGAGGTCGAGGTTGCGTAAGGTTGGCGGCGCGGCGGCCTCCGGATCGGTGGCTCTGAAGTACGGCCGTGCCTCCAGGCCGGGTCCGGCGCTGATGCTCCAGGCGCGCGGCAACTCCCACTTGTAGGTAGCCTCGACGGCGAAGCCCGCGGCGCGCTCGTTTTGCGCAAAAGCGCCCGCCGACAGCACACACGTCGCACAAAGCGTCAGTGCACTCCGCAAGCCACGGACCGCCACCAGCCCCACGAGCGTGAGGCAGCTATTCATTGTCGCCGCTATCCCTACCATCGCTCGAGGTGTCCGGGGCTCAGCTCAATCTCCTTTTGCTCGAGCACGGTGCCGTCCTCGCCGAGGCGCGCCTGGTAGGCCGACCAGACGAAGTCGCGCCTAGCCCGCAGCTCCACCTCGTAGTAGCGAACGTCCCCGCGCCCGACGTGGCGTTGGACGCGCAGCACGCGAAACAGCTCAAAGCTGTCCGCCCACATCGGGCACGCGTCTCGCCACACCACGTCGGGCACACTGTCTACCGCGATCTCGACCTCGGTGTCGAGCCAGTGCCCGTCCTCGCTGAATTCAACGCTGTAGCGGGTGTCGCCGAGCCTGAACTTCGCCTCCACGGTGGTGCCGCCCTCGCCGACGTCCTTGTAGTACTTTAGGCGGCGTGCTTTCGCGAAAACGCTGTCTACGTAGGCCCGAGCCGCCGCCGGGACCTCGTCATCTTCAAGCCGGAGCTCGCGTTCGACCTTGGCCACCTGGGCCGTCGCACCCTGCGGGATACCCACGTAGGAGAACGCGAGGACGAACGGGACGAAATGACGGAACAGGCATCGCACGGCTCGCGAAGATGGCCCTAGTTGGCTCACGGTGTTTCGGACACAAAAAAGTCCCGACGGGCCTAACCCCTCGGGACCATCACAAGCCGGCGAACGGGACCGCTTCTGGGCGTGCTTACTCCTGGGAGGCACGAGGCGATACGCCGACCGGAGGACCACTCCTGAGAGGGGCCTTTTTAGTCTTCCGTGTCCACCGACAACCTGGCGCTGTGTAGATTTAGTTCCCTGCGGATCTGCCGTCCGACAACATAGCGCGCGGTAAATGTTTACGGAACGCCTGTGACGCTACCTTCCCCGGCGTGACCACGCCCGCATCCGCGCCCGCTTCCCCGACCAAGCTCCAGCCGCTGGCCCTGACGACGTTGATCCTCGCGGGGGAGGTAATCTTCTTCCTGCCTTTTGTCTTGCCGCGGGTCTTCAAGCCGACGCTGCTGGCGGTGTTCGACATTAGCAACCTAGAGTTGGGAGCTTACTTCTCGGCTTACGGCGTGGTGGCGGTCGGGGCGTACCTGCTCGGCGGACCGCTGGCCGATCGCTTCGCGCCGCACGGCCTCATGGCCACTGCGCTCGCGATGACGGGCCTAGGGGGGCTCTATCTCTACACGGTGCCAAGTACGGCCGGGATGGGCTGGCTGTATGCATTCTGGGGAATGACCACGATTTTACTTTTTTGGGCGGCGATGTTGCGGGCCACCCGCGTGGCCGGCGGCGCGGGGCGGCAGGGTTTGGCCTTCGGGGTGCTGGACGGCGGGCGGGGGCTCGTAGCGGGTCTGGTGGCCTCGGTGGGGGTGGCGGTATTGGCGCGATCGTTTCCGGACACAGCGGGCGGGGACGCTGGCGTTGGTGCGCTAGTCGACCCGGTGGCGCAACGCGAGGGTTTACGCGCGGTAATCGCGACGTTTACGGGTGTGGTTTTGGCGACAGCCGTACTCGTCTACGTAGTCTTGCGAAGGCTGCCGGCCGGACCGCGACTGCGGGGCGAGGGCATTCAATGGTTGCGCGTCACTACCCTCGCGAAACGGCGCACGGTCTGGCTCAACGCCCTCATCATCCTCTGTGCCTACTCCGGCTACCGCGTGCTGGACGACGTGAGCCTGCTAGCGAAGGATGCCCTCGGGTACAGTGACGTGGAGGCGGCGAGGCTCGGGGGGTTGAGCCTTTACCTGCGACCGGTGGCGGCGATTGGGGCGGGACTGCTAGCGGATCGTTACCTCGCCTCGCGGATGACGCTGGCGAGCTTTGGCTTGATGGCGGCTGGGGGCCTGGTGGTGAGCCTCGGGATAGGTTTTGGCGAAAGCTGGCTCCTACCGTCGGTGTGGCTCGGGGTCATCTTGGCTGGACTGGGCGTGTACGCGATGCGCGGGCTGTACTTCGCGCTCGTGGACGAGGGTGGTGTACCGCTCGAGCTGACGGGTACCGCCATCGGACTGGCTTCGGTGGTGGGCTACCTGCCGGACATTTACATGGCGCCGCTGATGGGCGTGCTGCTGGATGGCTGGCCGGGGGTGGTGGGGCACCGGCTGGTGTTCGCGCTGGCGGTGGGGTTTGCGGCGGTGGGTAGCGTCGCGAGTTGGCTTTTCGCGCGGGCGCCAGCGAGTGTGGCTTAGCGGGCCACTACCTTGCTCTGGAGATGAGAGGACGTTTGGCGCTAGTGCTTGTGTTAAGTGGCCTCCTCGTGGGTTGCCACGCCGATCCTCTCGGGGGCGCGCTCGAGGTAGAGATCACTGGTCTGCGCGGCAATGCCGTGGCCGACGTAGCCGTGGGTCTGAGTCCTGTGCGGACGACGGACGCTAATTTGTACGAGGCCACCTCCGACGCCCGGGGCCGCGTGCGCTTCGATGGTCTCCCACTGCAGACCTACACCCTTGAGCTCGTCTACCTCGAGCGAACGACGAGCGCGCTCGTGACGATCGCCGGTGACAGCCTCCGCCGCGAGTCCTTCCGGATTGACGACCTACCGGGGGTCGATCCGGAAATCCTCCTGGATGCCCCACCGCCCACGGTGTCGCGCGGCGAGCCGGTGAATCTATCGGCCGGCTTCCGCGATGACCGGACGCCGGTGATGGAGCTCGGGGTGCGATGGATCGTGCAGACGCCTTTCGGCAAAACGGATGTCCTCTTCGACGGCCGGCCGGGCGCCTTCGGGGATGTGTACCTCGACCTGGATAGCCTGGCCGTGGGGAGCAACAGCTTCTCGATCACCGCTACCGACACCGACGGGCGGGTGGCGCGCAGTAGCTTTACGGTAATGGTGACGCCTTGACCTTAACCCCTAGCTCGACCACTACGATGGTGAAACCACACTCGATACCCGTCGTGGCCCTCGCTGTACTCCTGTTGTGTGGCGGCCTCGCCTGCGGGAAGGAGGCGCTGTACGAGGGCGGGGACGACGCCCGACTCAGTACCGTCCAGTCGGGCGCCAATCCGGGACCCAACCAGTTAGAGCGGGTCTCGCGCTTCGCCTACGACAGTGGCGGGCGGCTGAGTAAGCGCTACTCCTCCGGCACGTACTACTCGGGCTTCAACCTGCGCGACAACGCGCCGGGCAACGTCTCCTCCCTCAACATCGACGAGTATTTCTACGACGAGGGCGACCTGGTAAGGATCGAGATCAAGTCCTGGCGCAACGGCTTCCGCTCGGAGGGCTGTCCCGTCACCGATGAAAGCTGCTACGACCTACTCTTCACGACGACCTTCAGCGAGTTCAGCGGGGGCCTTCCGGCCAAAACCAGTAAGCGCAACGCCGACGGTCGCCTGCTGTCGGACTGCACCAACGCCTTCGATAGTGCGGGTCGGCTCACGGCGCAGCGTTGCGCCTCCTCGCCGGCGAGTCCCGGTGGCGACTCAGCGGTGGTGACCGCGAAACGCTTCTACGACGAGCGCGGCAACATTCGCCAGTACTTCGAGCAGAACGAGCGGGCGATCCTTCCGCAGTTTAACGTCTTCTACAATTACCACCCGACGCTGCTCAACCCCTTCGCGCTCACGGGGCTGCCGCCGTACGCCAACCCCGTGTCCCGCAACTTGGCCGTGGAGCAGGATGGCGTCCCGAGCACGGCCACCTACATCACCGACGGCAATCTCGTGCGCGCACTCGTGTTCGACGATAAGGTCGGCACCATCTACCGCTATGAAGACTAGGCCCACGCTCGCGACGGCTGCGCTCGCCTGTCTCGTTGGCGCCGGATCTCTCAGTGCACAGCAGCTCCGCGTGATGGCTCTGGCCAACGCGCCGACCCCGCGGTGGGAGTACGTGGGCGTGACCACTTTCGTACGGCCGGGCGACCGGTTCGCGGGGGTGATCGGGGGCGGCGTGGAGGTGCAGGGCCAGCGCTTCGACCAGGCGGCTAAGTTCAACTACGGTGTCGCGCTCGGCTACCGACTCACGCGACTGCAGGAACTCTTGGAGTACCCGCGTTTCGAGCCCGTCGAGCACTACAACTACCACCGATTCTACACGCGCCTCCACGTGGCCTACCGACCGGCGTCGTGGCTGTCGGTGGACGCAGGTGCGGTGGCGAGCTTCATCGTGAACGATCCGGGGGATGCCATCCTCGAGGACTACCGCGGGCTGAGCCAGGAGGAGGCGCTGTTGCTGCCGAGCTTCAATGACCCGATCGGGCGCGGGGGCGTGTATATGAACGGCGGGCGCTTCAACTACGGACCCTCGGTGGGGCTCAACGTGTTTTGGCGAAAGCTGTCGGCGCACGTACGGTACGACTACCTGCTGAGCAGCTTTGACGGGCGCAGCTTGCGGGAGATCGACTTCGCGAACGGGGGGACGGTGCCGCTACAGACCTCGACCCTGCGGGTAAGGTCGGAGTTGTCTTTTGGGGTAGGCTTTCTATTGGGGCGTACAGCGGAAGGAGGAGAGGGGTCGTGAAAACCAGTGGTTTTCACGACGCTAGCCTGCGCCTGTGCTCACCTCCCACACCAGCGCCTCTAGCTCGTTTAGCGCCACGCGCTCCCGTTGCATCCCCGGCCGAATGGCCAGGAAGATGATGCCCCCCATGATGACGGGGTAGCTCACGCCCAGTAGCCACACCACCGGCGTCGAGAAGTACAGCGCGTACTCCGGGAGGAGCAGGTAGTAGCCGAGCGTATACAGCGCGAGGGTAAACGCGACGATGAAACGGTGGACCTGATTGCGGCGGAACTCCAGGAAGCGCCAGCTTGTGCGCACGAAGTCGGCCGTGGAGTCGAAGAGGCTGATCCGGCGTGCATAGTAAATCCCGGCGCACTCGATGAGGACGCGCCCGGCGGTGCTGCCCAGCATGAAGCCGACCCCCATGCCGCTCCAGTAGCTCTCTAGTGGCGACACGTAGCGAAAGAAGAGCACCAGTATGACCAGCAAGATCGAGAGGATGATGACGGCGGCCACCTGCTCGTTGATGCTGACGCGCTGCGGTTGGCGCACGAGTTGCGCAATGCGAGCGCGCACGGCGGCGGCGTCTTCGGTCGAAGCGCTGACGGCGGCGGTGGCGCGGCCGGATTTCCAGAGGGCCTGGAGGTCTCCGTCTTGCGGGAGGTCTTGGCTTTGCGATGGATCAGACATGGGCGTGGAGGAGGTTTCTAAGTTTTTGGTGGGCGCGGTGGATGCGGACGCGCAAGGCGCCAGCGCTGAGGCCCGTGATTTCGGCGATTTCGGTGTAGTCCTGGCCGTCGAGCATCAGCATGTAGACGAGGCGGTCGAGTTTGGGCAGGGTCCCGATGGCGCGGTAGAGGGTCTGGAGTCGCTTGTCGGCGCGGGCGGTCATGCCGGTGGCCATTTGGGTATTCATGCTCGCCACTTGCTCCGCCGACATGGTCAGCATCCCGAGCGTCTGCGGCGCATCGTAGCGCATGGCGGCAGCGGGCACCCCGGGCGTCATCACCTCCCGCATACACGGCAGGGCGGCGCAGGATTAAGGCGGGCCAATCGCTAAAGATCGTATGCAGGTCGTCCAGCGCGGGATGGGTATCCGGGTGGAGCGCATCCACGGCAGAGTAGTCGACGCCCAGTGTTCTGTACCTCGAGTAATACCGACAGTATTGCTCCTCGTTTCTGAGGAAGTAGGCGGCCAACCGCCCGTGGTGCTCGTCGGGCCACTCTTCCGTAAGACCTCGGCGTTAGGAAGGCGTACCAAATAGCCACTCCATGCAGCGGCTCATACAGTGGCTCGTACACTGCCGCGGGCTGAAGCACGCGGAACCCTCACGGTAGGGCGCTCTCGACTTTCGCGGTGGAAAACGCAAAGTTTACTGGGCAGCGGGCCCTCGTCCCCCTATTCCCTGACCCCAAATCGGTACACCGTCCGCGAGCTATACACTTCCCCCGGCCGCAAAATCGTCGACGGGAAGCTGGCCTCGTCGCGCTGATTGGGCGAATCCGGGAAGTGCTGGGTCTCGAGGCAAAATCCTGTCCGTTTGGCGTAAGCCGTGCCACCCTTGCCGATGTCGCTGCCGTCGAGGAAGTTGCCGCTGTAAAACTGTATGCCCGGCTCCGTGGTCTCAACCTCGAGCGTGCGGCCGGTGGTCGGCTCGTAGACGCGGGCGACGACCTTCGGCACGGAGCCGCTTACCCCGAGGACGAAGTTGTGGTCGTAGCCGCCGCCGAACTCGATTTGCTGGCTCTCGTCGTTGATCCGGGCGCCGATGGCGGTCGGGGTGCGGAAGTCGAAGGGCGTGCCGGCGACCTCCTGGTGCTTCCCGGTCGGGATGAGCGTCTTGTCTACGGGCGTGAAGCCATCGGCGGCGATGAAGAGTTCGTGCCCGAGGATGTCGCCGTTGCCCGCGCCGCGGAGGTTGAAGTAGGAGTGGTTGGTGAGGTTGACGGGGGTGGGCTGGTCGGTCTCGGCCGCGTAGATCATCGTGAGCTGGTTGTCGTTGTCGAGCCAGTACGTGACACTGGCCCGGAGGGTGCCGGGGTAGCCCTCCTCGCCGTCGGGGCTCGTGCCCGAGAATTTGACGCCGACGCGGAGCCGCTCCCGGAGCGGCTCCGCGGTCCACCGTTTACGACTGAAGCCGGTCACGCCGCCGTGGAGGTGATTCGGACCGTTGTTGGTGGCGAGGGTGTAGGTTTTGCCGTCAAGGCTAAACTTGCCCGCCGCAATGCGATTGCCGTAGCGCCCGATGAAGGCCCCGAAGTAGGGATGTGACCCCGTGTAGCCCGCCGGCTCATCGAACCCGAGCACGACGTCGGCCATCGTGCCTTCGCGGTCGGGCACGACGATGCTCGTCACCGTGGCGCCGTAGTCGATGATGCGCACCGTCATCCCGCTCTCGTTCTGTAGTTTGACATTGGTGATGCTGTCGCTTCGCCCGGCGTCGTCGGCGTCGGAAGTGACGACTAGCCCAGCGGCAGAAGTCGAGTCGACGCTGACGCCCGACTCGGCGCTCGGATCTGCTTGGGACGTCTTATTACTACAGGCGCTCGCGAGTAGGGTGAGGGCAAAGAAGGCGAAGGTTCTCATGCGGCGGATTATAGTTTGTGGGTAGAGGCTGGCGGATCGGCGTACTCGCTGGGTGACGTGCCGAACTGCTTCTGGAAGTTGCGTCCGAAGCTGGTGGCCGAGTTGTAGCCCACCATACCGGCAATCTCGTAGACTTTGTACTTCCGGGTCTTGAGGAGCTCGGCGGCCTTCTTGAGCCGCGCGTTGCTGATCAGCTCATTTGGACTCGCGCCGGTTAGGTCTTTGACCTTGCGGTAGAGGGTGGAGCGACTCATGTGGAGGCGCTCGGCGAGGTGCTCGATGCTTAGGTCCGCGTCGCCGAGCTTGTCCTGCACCACGGCGTCGAGCTGCTTTAGGAACCCTTCGTCGACCGGGGACTGTGGGATGCTCTGGAGGTGCGCCAGGGGCGTACTCGAGTAGTGCTCGACGATGTGCTTGCGGTTCTCGAGCAGGTTGCTCACGCGGGTCTTGAGGTACGGCATCGAGAAGGGCTTCGTGACGTAGGCCTCGGCCCCGGCCTCCAGGCCTGAGATCTCGGCGTTGAGCGCGGAGCGGGACGTGAGCAGGATGACGGGGATGTGGCTCAGGGCGAGGTCGGCCTTCACGCGGCGGCAGAGTTCGACCCCGTCGATGCCGGGCATCATGACGTCGCTGACGATGAGTTGGATGCTGCGGCTCCGGAGTATCTCGAGGGCCTCTTCGCCGCTGCTTGCCTCGACGACGGGGTAGACCTCCCGGAGGTCCGCGGCGACGAAGTCCAGGAGGTCGGCATTGTCCTCTACCAGGAGGATGGTCGGGCGAGCGACCCGGGCGTCGGTCGCGGGTTTTGCCGAAAGGCGAACGGCTACTTCCGCACAGACTGAAGCAGACTCATCAACGCGTAGGGGAAGACGTAGCACGAAATGATTCATGGTTCGGTCGCCGACCTCGACGGCGAGGCTACCGCCGTGGAGTTCCGCGAGGGAGTGCGCGAGCGAGAGCCCGATGCCCGTGCCCTGGTAGGTAAGGTGACCCGGGAGGCGGTAGAAGGGCTCGAAGATGCGGAGGCGCTCGGCCTCCGGGATGAGCGTACCGTCGTTGCGGACGCGGATGGCCACCTCGTCATCGGTGGTCTCCAATTGTAGGGCGACTTGGCTCTCGCCGTACTTAATGGCGTTCTGTAGGAGATTGCTGACGATCTTTGTCACGGCCTCCACGTCGACGAGCGCGTACACGGGCACTGAGCCCAGCGCCACGGTGAGGTTGATGCCTTTCTCGGCGGCGGCCTCCCGGAAGCGCTCGGCGGTCTGGCGGACGAGTTGCGCGAGGTCGACCCGCGCAAACGAGAGCGCGGCGTGGTTCATCTCGGTCTTACGGAAGTCTAACAACTGCTGCACGAGGTCGATCAGGCGGATCGTGTTCCGGTGCACGATCCCGAGGCTCTCGCCGACGCGGCTCCCGGCCTCCGCCTCGGAGAGTAGTTTCTCGATGGGATTCTTGATGAGGGTGAGGGGCGTGAGGATCTCGTGGGAGACGTTCGTGAAGAACTCGATCTTCGCCTCGTAGACCTCTTTCTCCTTCTCGTTATTGAACAGCAATTGCTGTTGCTGGCTCTTCTCCTTATTGTAGCGGTGGTAGAGCCGGCCGGCCGCAAATAAACCCAGGCCAGCCAGGAGCACGTACGCTAGGTACGCTGCGCGACTTCGCCACCAGGGCGGGAGGATGCGGAGTTCGAGCAATTCGAAGGTTTCGCTCCAGTCTCCGTTGTTGGCCCGCGCCTGCACACGGAAGTGGTACTCGCCGGGCGCGAGCGCCGTAAAGTGCAGCACGTTGGTATTGCCGGCGTTCACCCAGGCGCCATCGAGCCCCTCGAGCTGGTAGCGGTACTCGGTGAGCCCGGGCGTATCGTAGTCCAGTGCCGAGAAGGAGATCGTGAACGTCGACTGGTCGTGGCGCAACTCCACGCCGCGCGAGGCCGGCACCCGGAGGCTCCCCCTGCGGTTGGTCGGCCCGCCGGCGCCCTGGAAGGTCCCAACCTCAAGACCCGTCAGTACTACCCGCTCCGGGACGGCGGGCTTGTCGAATCGCACGTCGTATGGCAGGAAGGATACGAAACCCTTAACGCCCCCGAAGTAGAGCCTGCCGTCGGCGGCGCGGTAGGCGCTGTTGTAGTTGAACTGGTTGCTGAGCAGACCATTCTCCGTCGTGTAGCGCTCTATGCGACCGGACGTCGGGTGGAAGCGCACCAGGCCATTCGCCGTGCTGATCCACAGTCGGCCGCGCTCGTCCTCGATGATGGCGTAGAAGACGTTGCTCGGGAAGCCATCGTCCTTTCCGTAGCGGGTCACCGTGCTCCCGTCTCGCGAGACGCGGTTGAGGCCATTCTCGGTCGTCACCCAGATCTGGCGGCGGCTGTCCTCGAAGATTCCATTGACGGCGTCGTTGCTCAGCGCAAACGGATCGCCGGCGTCCATTTTGTAGGTCCGACTCACCTTGCGATCGGGGTGGTAGTAGAAAAGCCCATCCCAGTACGTCCCCGCCCAGAGCCCACCGTCGCTGTCCTCCAGGAGCGACGTGTAGAAATAGTCGACCGGGAAGTCTTCCACCACGGCAAATCGGCCCGATGGCCTGTCGTATCGGTGGACCCCGAGCGAGGTCAGCGCGAAGATCGTGGAGTCACGCGTGTGGTAGAGTGTGTAGACGAAGTTGTCCCGCAGACCCGACGCCGGTCCGGCCACCAGTTGCCGCTTCACGCGCCCGCTCTCGAGGTCCAGGACGAAGAGCCCGTTCTGGAAAGTCCCCACCCAGAGCTCGTCCCCGTGTGCGAGGAGTCCGTGGACGTTGGTGGCGTCCGTTGCCCCGGCGGTCTGGAGCGGGAAGAACTCGAAGCGCTCGCTCGAGGGGTCGTAGCGATTCAGTCCCGCGTCCTCCGTCCCGATCCAGAGTCGCCCGCGAGCGTCCTGCTCCAGTTCGCGGATAGCCGAGCCACTGATGGAGTTGGTTCCGCCGTCCGGCAAAACCTTGTGAAAGCCTGTCAGTGTCTCGCTGTAGTAATTGAGACCGAGGAAGTACGTCCCCACCCAAACGCCGCCGTGCCGATCTTCGAACAGGCAGTAGACCGCATTGTCGGACAGGGCGTACGGCCGGAGGAGGTTTTTCTCAAGGTGCTGCGTTGCCCCGGTCACCGTATCGTAGAGGAAGATCCCCTTCTCGGTCCCGATCCACAACTCACGGCCGCGTAGCAGGAAGTCACGCACGTAAGGTCGGTCCTGGGCCACGCCCTCCAGACCTATCGAGCGCCCCGTCTCCAGGTCGTAGATGAAGGCGCCGTGGCTAATGGTCCCGATCGCGATCCGCGTCTCGGACAGGAAGTAGAGGCTCGAGATGGCCAGCGGGAAGGCGTTGGTTAGCGGTAGGTTTAGGTCGAGTGGCCGGAAGGACTGATTGGCCGGTTGGTAGAGCAATACCGATTTGACGGTCGCCACGGCGAGTTGATCGCCCGCGGACACGGCGAGGTTGAGCACTGGCTCGCCGGGCTTGAGGGAGTACTTCTTGCTGGACTCCGCGTCCTCGGTATAGCTGTAGAGCCCCTCGTCGGCCACGTACCAGACGTCTCCCGCCGCCCGGTGGACGATCTCCAGGATCGGTTGCCCTTTCGTCCCGGGCAGGAGTGCAAACGCAGCAGTACGCGGATCGCCAACGTAGAGTCCATTGTCGGTGCCGACCCAAAGTTCCCCATTGGCGAAGTCGATGCTCTCGATGAAATTGCTCCCGATACTGCCCTCGGAACCGGGGTCGGCTTGGTACCAGTCGAATTGGTAGCCGTCGAAGCGGTTCAGCCCGTTTTTGGTGCCGAACCACATCAGCCCCCGATCGTCCTGCGTGGCGCAGTGGATGGTGTTGTGGCTCAGACCCTGCGCCACCTCGTAGTGGCGGAAGTAGTACTCCTGCGCGTGTACGCGACCGCCATAGCCAAACATCGCGAGCGCCGTCAGCAGTATCAGCACTACCGGCCGCACGACTATTCTCACAGGCAGCAATAGGCCAACTCGTGCCAGCGCACGCAGTCGTCGTATCGGACCTAAAAGAGTGCGCCTCCGCACGGTAAGAGCTTGTTATAGTCCGCTTCCGCAAAACTGGCGAATAGAGTGCTGCAGATAGCCGGGACCGACGAAGAGTCGTCTACAGGACCGCCGCAACGCGATCCAATATCTGGCACGGACTACTAACTTCACTACATTTTGGGTCACAAGCACCACAATTTGGTGCGATCCAAGTCGAGATGGATGCCGTGGTGGCGGATTGGTCAAAAAAGGCGAGTGGGTGACCCAATTTGAGATACCGAATATGATGGATGATTGAACCTTGTTGAACGAATAGTAATCGGCATCGGGTTTCACTTTCCTCAATAAAGTCTGAATTTCGAATGCTAGTTTCCTAACTCACCGCGACAAATCTCCTCATGAAGAAGTCGACTTCTACACCACTCCTTTTAGGTCTGCTCCTCCTGGGAGGGGGCACTGTCTTCGGGCAGCAAACCGTCTCCGGTACCATCACCGACGCCGGAAATCGGGAGTCCCTGATTGGGGCTACTGTCCTCGTCAAGGGCACCTCCACCGGGACGGTCACCGATGTCGATGGCGCGTATAGCTTGCCGAACGTCAATGGCACAGATAGCCTCGTGGTGAGCTTCACTGGCTACGTCCCGCAGACCCTTGTCGTCGGCAGCCGTTCGGTCGTCGACGTCGGCTTACGCGAAAACATAGCCGCCCTCGAGGAGGTGGTCGTGATCGGATACCAAACGGTCAAGCGCTCCGACCTGACGGGCGCCACCGCGATCGTGACAGGGGAGGAGATCAACGAGACCTTCGCGGGATCGCTGGCCGAATCGCTACAGGGCCTCGCCAGCGGCGTCACCGTGCGCAGCGGCGGCGCCCCGGGCTCCGGGGCAACGATTGAGATCCGGGGCGCGGCGAGTTTCGTCAACACCAACCCGTTGTACGTCATCGACGGCATGATCGCCGACGCGAACGTGACGGTCAACAACAACGACATCGCGAGCGTCCAGATTCTCAAGGATGCGTCGGCCGCGGCGATCTACGGCTCGCGGGCTGCCAACGGCGTAATCATCATCACGACCAAGAAAGGCAGGAGCGGACCGGTCAAACCCTCACTGTCTATCACGTCGGGCGTGCAGCAGATCCCGAACCGCTACGACGTCATGGACGCGACGGCGTACCGCGATCTGCAACGCCAGAGCTACATCAACTCCGGCCTCACGCTGCCGCCGTCCGTCGGGGACGACTTCGATCCGAGCGTCAACACCGACTGGCAAGATGAGGTACTGCGGACCGGCAATGCCCTGGACGCCAATTTCTCCGCCTCCGGGGGGTCGGACAAGGTGAACTTCTACTTCTCCGGGAGCCACTTCCGCAACAAGGGCGTCGTGATCGGGCGGGACTTCAACCGCACGGCCCTGCGCCTCAACAGCAGCATGAAGATGGGGCGCCTCACGATCGGCGAGAACCTCGTGCTCTCGACCAGCAACACGACCCAGCCCCTCGGGAGCTTCGACACCGGCAACCCCTTCTACGACATCGCCACCATGCTGCCGGTCATCCCGGTGCAGGACCCGAGCTTCGTCAGCGACGCCAATCCCGGCGGCTACGGCATCGGGACCCCCGACGCGTTCACGACCTCGAAGAACCAGGTGGCCGTCGTGGACCTCCTCCGCGAGAAGGTCAACTTCCTCAAGCTGATCGGCAACGCCTACGCGGACGTCGAGATCGTCAAGGGGCTCAACTATAAGTTCAACATCGGCGCCGAGAACAGCGACGACTTCGCGCAGGGCATTCGCCGCTTCGGGGTGACGCAGTTCAACGCGGCCCTGCGGCCGAGCTTCGTGCAGGACTCGCGCGTGCGGTTCACGAGCCTGCTCATGGAGCACACGCTCAACTTCGAGCGGGGCTTCGGGCGCAATTCGATCAACGGCGTGGTCGGGTTCTCGGACCAGCAGACGCGGCGCAACTACACGCTGGCCTCGCGGAGCGACATCGTCGAGAGTGCTACGGGCGATCCCTTCGGACAGATCAACGCCGCCACCGGGGTGGCGCTGGCCGAGGGCGGGATCACCGACGACTTCCGGACCGTCGGCTTCCTCGGGCGCGTCAACTATAACTTCGACGAGCGCTACTACCTCACGCTCACCGGGCGCGTCGACCGCGACAGCCGCTTCAGCGAGGACAACCGCACGGGTGTGTTCCCGAGCATCGCCGGCTCGTGGCGTATCAGCAAGGAGCGCTTCTTCGAGAGCGGGTTGATCAGCGACCTGCGCCTCAACGCTTCGTACGGCTCACTCGGGATCGTGACCCTCGGCTCCTTCGACTGGCGCGGGACCATCAACAGCAACCCGCGCGCCATCCTCGGCTCGACGCAGGTCGGCTCGACGCAGGCCAACCTCGTCAACCCGGACCTCCGCTGGGAGAACCGCCGGTCGCAGAACTACGGCGTCGTGGCCTCGCTGCTCGACTATAAGGTCAACCTCTCCGTGGCCTACTTCAACATCCTCTCCAAGGATGCCCTCGTCACCAACCTCCCGATCGCAGGCTACCTCGGCAACCTCGGCGGCAACCTCGGCGGCAGCCCGCCGGTCAACGCTGGGTCGATCCGCAATACCGGCTTCGAGTTCGAGATCGGCTATACGGAGCGCGCCAAGCCCCTCAACTGGAACGTGGCCCTCAACATGACCACTATCAACAACACCGTCGAGAGCGTCGGCAACCGCGGCGAGGGCATCGACTACATCCAGACCGGCCTCACGCGCTCGCGCGTCGGGGAGGCGCTCGGGGAGTGGTACTTGCTCCAGACCGACGGCATCTTTCAGAACCAAGCCGAGATCGACGCCTACACCTTCGAGGAGACCCTCGTCCAACCCTTTGCCAAGCCCGGCGATATCCGCTACGTGGACGTCAACGGCGACGGCCGCATCACCGAGGACGATCGCAGTTTCACGGGGGCCTCGCCGTGGCCTAAGCTGCAACTCGGCAGCCAGCTGGGCGTGAGCTACGCCAACGTCGACCTCTCGGCACAATTCGTCGGCGTGTTCGGCAATCAGCTCTTCAATGCCGTGCGCCGCGAGTTGGACAGCTACCAGAACACCAACTTCCGCGCCGACGTAAGTCCGTGGACCCCGACCAACACCAACACGAACGATCCGCGCATCGGCGTGGCGACCGACGACCCGGGCCTGGTCGACAACGCGCGCTTCGGGACGGACCGCTGGCTGGAGAGTGGCTCGTACTTCCGCCTGCGCAACCTGCAGGTGGGCTACACGCTCCCGGTGGACCTCCTGCGCAGCGTGAACGTCGGCCGCGCCCGCGTTTACTTCAGCGGACAGAACCTCTTCACGATCACGAAGTACACGGGGCTCGATCCCGACCTCCAGGGCAATGGCATCCTGGAGCGCGGGGTAGACCTCGGCAACTGGCCCTCGAGCCGCATCTTCCAGGCAGGTCTCGACATCGACTTCTAAACGACCACAACGGGACCACTCCCGCGGGGCAAGTTTTGGCGAAAGCCGGACCCCCGAGCGCGGATGGACTACCTCATAAGTGCCCGCGATCAACACGCCTTGTCCTCAACGGGGCGAACCTCCCAAAACAAACGACCATGAGATTTTTCCGGATTTCAATAGCGGCCCTCCTGGGGCTCACGCTGTCCGCCTGCGAGGAGCAGTTGGATATCCCGAACCCCAACCAGATCACGAACGAGAGTTTCTGGCAGACCGCGCAGGACGCCGTCCAGGGGATCAACGCGAATTATAGCACCCTCCACCGCGGTGGATTCTCGCGCTGGCAGCCGATGCTCTACGACCTACGCTCGGATATCGGCACGAGCCGCAGCCCGAATAACGAGCTGGCCAACGCCTTCCAGAACTTCATCCAGCCCAACTCCAACTTCGGGCCGATCGTGGACGTGTACAACGATAACTACGTCGGGATCTTCCGCGCGAACCAGGTCCTGGCCAACGTCCCCGACATCGACATGGACGCCGCGCTGAAGGAGCGCATCCTCGGGGAGGCGTACTTCTTCCGCGGGATGCACTACTACCACCTCGCGAGCCTCTGGGGCAACGTGCCATTGCAGCTCGCACCCTCGAAGCCGACCGACCTCCCGCCGACGACGCCCGAGGCCGAGGTCTGGGCACAGGTGATCAGCGACCTCAACGCCGCGGCCGAACGCCTCCCGATCCAGTACACCGGCGACGAGGCCGGCCGCATCACCCGCGGGGGCGCCTTGGCGCTGGTGGCGAAGGCCTACATGCAGATCGGGCAGTACGCCGAGGCAAAGCAGGCGCTCGAGTACTTCATCACTGGTGAAGGCGCGAACGTCTACCGTCTCGTGGACGACTACTCGGA
Source organism: Saprospiraceae bacterium (assembly GCA_041744755.1). GTDB lineage: Bacteria > Bacteroidota > Bacteroidia > Chitinophagales > Saprospiraceae > CALDTK01. The sequence continues at coordinate 25,282 of JBGTKC010000083.1, read as the reverse complement.
GAATTTCAAGATCTTCAACGAGAACAATGCGGAGTCGGTCATCGAGTGGTTCTACGCCGATAACCCACTGGAGTTCACCGATAACGACATCCAGACGCCGAACCACAACTTCGGCACCTCGTTGGCGCAATTCTACGCGCCGCCGGGCATTGGCTTTTCCGACGGCGAGGGCCTGCGGTGGGTGACGCGCGAGTTCGAGCGCGAGCGCACGCTCGACGATATGCGTGATCCGCGGCTCGCGGCTACCTTCCTGTACGACTTCACGGATCCCGGAGGCCCGGACTCGACCCAGGTCTACGGTCGGACGTGGCGGGACCGGTACGGGGACAACGATCGGGTGTTCTTCCGGAAGTTCCTCAACGACCACCACAAGAACGGCGAGGGCTTTCGGTCTACGAACAACTACCGCTTTATCCGATTTGCGGACGTCCTGTTGATGTACGCCGAGTGCCTCAACGCCACCGGCAACACCGCCGCCGCCTATGCCTTCGTGGATCGGGTGCGGGCGCGGGTGGGGCTGCCATTGTTATCCGTGACGCGTCCGGGTTTGAGCCAGGAGGCCTTCTTGGAGCAGATAAAGCAAGAGCGCCTCCTCGAGCTAACGGGCGAGGGACATCGCTTCAACGACCTCAAGCGCTGGGGTGACCTCGGCCCACAGCTCGCCGATCGCGATCCTGGATTCAATAACTTCGTGATCGGGCAACACGAACTTCTCCCCATCCCGCGTCGCGACCTGGACATCAACCCGAATCTCGTGCAGAATCCCGGCTGGTAACGGCGCATCCCGAAAATGTACGTGATGAAGTTTAGGTCCAACTACCTCTTCCTGGCCCTCCCGATGCTTGTCTTCGCGTGCAACGCCCCGGACGAGATCGGCACGCTCCCGCCGAAGGAGGAGGTGCTCGACACGATAAAGTACTTCACCAATCCGGTGTACGATGTCGGTCCCGACCCCTGGGTGATCGAGCGCGACGACCAATACTATGTGACCTACACCACGGGGCGCAGCCTCAAGCTGATCCGCACCGACAAGATGTCGCAACTGCGTAGCAACCGCTCCGTCGAGCGAACGGTGTGGACGCCGCCGGCCACTGGGATGAACTCCGACGAGATCTGGGCACCTGAGTTGCACTACCTCGATGGCGCTTGGTACATCTACTACGCCGCGAGCGACGGCCGCAATGAAAACCACCGCATGTGGGTGGTGAGGACCACGAGTGCCGAGCCGCTCACGGGCACGTGGGAGAGCCTCGGCGAACTGGAGTTGCCCGACGACAAGTGGGCCATCGACGGCAGTCCGGTCGACATCGGCGGCCAACGCTACTTCGCGTGGTCGGGCTGGGAGGGGGATGTCAACGTGCGGCAGGACATTTATCTCGCGAAGATGGACAGCCCCACGCGCGTATCAGGACCGCGTGTGATGCTTTTGCGCCCGCGTGAGGAGTGGGAGCGGAACGGTACGAACCCCGAGGTCGCGGAGGGGCCACAGTTCCTCGCGCACGAAGGCAAGCAATTCATGTTCTACTCCGCGGGGGCGTGCTGGAAGGACGGCTACAGCATTGGCGCTATGGTGCTAACGCCGGGCGCCGACCCGATGGACGCGGCGAGTTGGTCCAGGTTACCCCAAAACCCGCTGTTGACGTCCAACCCATCGGGTGGCGCGTACGGGCCTGGCCACAACTCGTTCTTCAAGTCGCCCGACGGCACGGAGGATTGGATCTTGTACCACGCCAATCGCAATTCGGGTGACGGCTGTGCAGACCTGCGCAGCATCCGCATGCATCGATTCACCTGGTCGAGCGACGGGTTGCCCCAACTCGGGATCCCCGCGGCCACCGGCCAGCGGATCCCCGTGCCCTCCGGAGAATAGCCGGGGGTCTACCCTTTATATACTTGCCGAAAACTTGTGTCCCCATGCGAATCTGCACCAGCGTCCGCCTCGCCACGCTTTGCGCCATCGTGACGGCGCTGGCGCTCTCCGCCTGCCGACAATCCGCCGCGTCAAAACAAGAGACGGCGAAGGGTGCGGGTATCACTCACCAGAACCCACTGGACGTCAAGTTCGGCGATCCTTACATCCTGGACGACGGCAACGGCACCTTTTATTTATATGGTACGGGCGGTGGCGCCGTCGACGGGTTCTCTGCCTACTCGTCGACCGACCTCGTCGACTGGGCGTACAAGGGGCAAGTCTACCGCGGCAATACCGCCGACAGCTGGAACGAGAGCGCCTTCTGGGCGCCGGAGTGCTACAAGTTCGACGGGAAGTACTACCTGTTCTACAGCGCCAACTGGAAGTACAACCCCAGCAACGAAGGCGAGAACTTCCACATCGGGGTGGCGGTGTCGGACAGTCCCGTCGGGCCTTTCACGGACCTTACGGACGGCCCACTGTTTAGCCCCGGCTACCCGATCCTCGATGCGAACGTCTTCCGCGACGGTGACGGGCGCTACTACCTGTACTACTCGCGGGCGTGCTACGAGCACCCGGTGGAGAGCGAGGTGGCGACCTGGGCGAAGGAGAAGGGCATGTTCGACGAGATCGAAGAGAGCTGGGTGTACGGCGTGGAACTGAGTCCGGACTTCAAGTCCGTAATCGGGGAGCCGATAATGCTACTGCGGCCGCCGCTCGCGATGGACGACGCGAACGCGGAGTGGGAGAGCCGCTCGGTGACCTCCGGGGAGGTGAACCGCCGGTGGACGGAGGGTTCGTTTACGTTCAAACACGGTGAGAAGTACTACATGATGTACTCGGCCAACTATTACGCCGGCGAGAATTACGCCGTCGGCTACGCGACGGCTGACCGGCCGCTCGGACCTTACCAGAAGGCGAGCAACAATCCAGTGCTGGAGAAGAACACCGGCGAGGGCGGCATCGTCACGGGCACAGGGCACAACAGCGTCCTTTTCGTGGACGGGACCGACAAGATGTACTGCGTATACCACGGCCGCACGACGGCGACCGGCGAGGAGCGGGTGGTCTTCGTCGACGCGATGACGATCGACGCGGAGGGGGTGTTGCGGGTAGATGGCCCGACGACTGACGTGAGGCAGATTAATTTGGTGAGTGAGTGACGGGTAATTTTGGCGAAAGCCGCCCACTAAGAAGCTCTCGCGCGCGCGAAGTGTCCGGAACGGAATAATGCACGAGCGATTCGCCACCGACTCAACTCGGGTCTAAACCCAAACCCCAGCGCGGGCAGCGCTACTTTTCCGAACCCCCAAGCGCGACTCAGTCGTCGCTTACGAGACCGGCCGACAATCCGTCACCCAGATCTGTAACACCCTCAAGGCTTCGCCGACCTCGGTCTACAGGTGGATCGACAAGTACTCTGCCCTCGCCCCATAAGGTATCCGCATCGTGGAACACAAAGACTCGCACGCCGCCGGACTCGCCCGCCTCCGCGCCGAGCTCGCGCGCGCCCACCAGACCATCGCCCGCCAGACCATCCGCCTCAAGTACGACGACGTGCTCTTCGGGCAACTCCGCGACGAACACGGGATGGATGTAAAAAAAACGAATACCGACTCCCGGCTCTCGTCGAATTGTGCCGCCGGTGCCGCTGCAAAAAACCATACCCCTTGAGCGCCGTCTACGCCGCGCTCGGCACCAGCCCCTAAACGCTCTCGCGCCACCTGCGACGAGGACCACCGCGACCACCCGGGTGGAGGGATCGTCAAAATCTACCGCTACCTGCGTTACGTACGCGAGGAGGAACTCGTGCGGGGGATCTCCCGCGACCGCTTCAAGGTCGGGATGCTCGCCCGGGGCCGCGGCATCGCGTTGACGCTACCGCGGCCGAGGAGAACGCCTTCGCCGAGCGCATCAACGGGATCATCAAGGACGAGTTCCTGCGGCACTGGCCCGCGCCGCCGGGCGCAGCCTCGCGCAGCTCACGCTCCACCTCGCGCACGCCGTGGGATATGCCGCCGGAGACCACCGCGAGTACGCCGTCGAGGTCAAGGCGTGGGAGCACGACTCGTACCGCTCGGCTGCCGAACCGACAGATGAGAGCCACGAAGATTAAACCCCGCGATAGCCTAGCTTCGAGCGAGGCGGAAAACGTCAATTATACCTAACAACACAATCACTTTAACGGAATTCTTATGTCTCTTTTCCGTTAGGCACAGTAGGTGGATCAGTTCCTAAGACTTGGTACCGGTGTAGTCGGACCGCGGGAGAGCGCTACACGGTTCGCTGCCTGGGTCGTACTCTTGGCGAGCCGAGCGCTCGGCTACTCTCCGCTTTGTCTATTTCCGCTCGCATAGAGGGCGAGGAGGAAGGCGAAGTCAGGGTCTAGGGAGGGGTCGAGAGCCTCGACGAGCTCGAGGTTGCGGGCGGCGCTGCGGAATATTTCCTCCGCTTGTTCCTTGTAGAATTCGTATGTGTGATCGTAGTCGGCGAGATGCCGAAGCTCTTGTAGGTGGATGAATCTGTTGGCGAGATCCTTGATCTCTTTCGTCACCTGATTTAGCCGTAGCGGTAAGGGTTCAATAACGCTCCGGGTCGCTGTATGGGGCGTTAGAATGGTCCTGAACCTTACATACGTCCGTCTCAGTTGACTGTGGGCGTACCCGCGGCGAACGTACTGACGGTAGACTCCTCGTTTGCTCCCCGATACGATGACCTTGGCGCTCTTCTCGGTGAGCGCGTGGAAGGCGACGTAGTAGCAGTCGGAGGCGGCTCTCCGCAAATTTGACTGCTTTGGTCTCCCATGGCCCGCGTCAATGAGGCTGCGCGCCTGCGCCATTAGGTCACGCGGCGAGATGTTCACGAGAAACTCCTTGGTCGGACAACGTTAAATACGACGAACGGAAAGTAGGGTGCCGTCTCCTCGTTGCCTTCGATGCGCTGTTTGATCCGCTCTTTAATAGCCCTCACGTCCTTAACCGGCACAGTGGCGTCCCGCTGGATGTCGAGGCGGACCTCGATCATCTGTATTCCCCGCCGGTCCTCTTCGACGGTAATCACCCGGTCAGCATCCAGCTCGTGCGCGCGCTCGAGTTCGAGCTTCACAGGCTGTAGCAGCGCGTCGACCATGTATTCGGTGACCATGCTAGCGGAACCCAAGGGCATGTGAATCGGTTCCGGATTGACGCGCCAACACGCCCCCTGTAGCTACTAGCCGCGCCCCAGTTCAGCATCCATTCAGCGTAGCGGTCCGTGGTCCATCAGCGTAGCGGTCCTTCAGGCGCAGCCGGTCCTCACTTCACCACTGTCACCACCACCTTACTCGCATACTTCCCGCTGTGGTGCACGACATTATGCGCCACCACACCCTTGTCTTCGTCGAAATTCTTACCACCGGTATTTAAATTACGCTCGAATCTAGGGAAATTAGAACTCGACACTTCGATGCGTATAGAATGCCCTGGCGCGAAGTAATTGCTGGTCGTCATCGGCGATAATTTCACCTCGTAGACTTCGTCCTTCTTCATGAAGACTTCCTTGTCGTAGCCCTCGCGGTAGCGGGCGCGCTGGATGGTCTCGTCGAGGTTGTAGGCCGTCCCGTCCGGGGCCACGTCGATGAGCTTGACGGTGAAGTCGGTGTCCTTCGCATCGGAACTTACGTAGAGCGTGGCTTCCACCGAGCCACTCACTTCCAAGCCGTCTTTGAAGGGATCAGTGGTATAGACCAAGAGATCTTGTCTTGCCTCCATGCCGCGCTGGTCGAAGCTGCCGCCCTTGATGGCCGTACCTGTACAGCAGACGTTGCCGCCGTAGCTCGGGACCGGGTTCATCGGGTCGTAAGTGAACCTGTCGGGAGCATCAGTAGTAGCGGGTTTTGGCGTAAGCCGCCCATCGCCGTACGCCGAGTTGGCGCCGCCCTTGCTGTCGAGGTAGAAAGTCATTTCGGTGGCACCTGCGGGTGGCCAACTGGTCGAGGTCTGCCAGACGTTCTTGCCCATGGTGAAGTACTGGACCCGGGGACGGGTTTTGGCGGCAGCTGAATCCATCAAGTGCTCAGCGAAGAAGGCTTTGATCTGCTCCTCGTAGTTGAGTCGCGCATCCCCGACGCTCCGCTCGCCAACGATCGTATTCTCGGTGGCGCGGGTGTAGGCGCAGTGTAGCGTCGGCGCAATGACGAGGTATTGGTCGTCGCGCACGGCGGGTGTCGCGGCATTCTTACGGACGTGGTTAAAGAGCGCCAGGTTGGGGCCGACGCTCACGTCGTACCAGCTCGCGAACCAGAAGGCGGGCACGTCAAACGGCATATCCTCGTGGTAGATGCCACCCTGGCGCCACTTCGGGTCGTTAGGCGCGCGCGTGATCATCTCCTCGTAGATGCCGGCGGGGCCGTTCTGGGCCGTGAGGATGTTTTGGACAGGTAGTGTCTTGAGACCTTTCGACCAGTCGACATCCGGCGCCTCCGACTCCAAATCGTAGAAGCGCTGGAGCCGCAGGATGTCCTCCCGCGAAGTACCCACCTCGATGCGCGGCGCGGCCGGATCGTGCTGGACGCCGTAGAGCCAGGTCGTAAACAGCATCTGCTGCGCGCCGCCGCGGTACCAGTTGCCCTGCTCGTTGAACTTACCCACCTTCCCGACGCCGGCCCCGAAGCCCTGCGGCACCATGGCCTTCAGCGCGGGGTGCCCTTGACTCGCCACCGCCATCTGCCACTCGGCCGTCGAAGAGCAACCGATGAGGCCGACCTTGCCATTGCTCCACGGCTGCTCCGCCATCCACGTAAGGGCATCGTAGCCGTCGGTGACGGGCGTACCGAGGATGCCCCACTCGCCCTCGGAGTAGTAGCGGCCGCGTTCGTTTTGCTCGACGTACGCGTAGCCGGCCTCGACCCACTCCAGGGCCGTTTCGTAGCTGCGGGTCCGCTCCTCGCCATTCACCCAGCCGTTCATCTGGTAGGGCGTGCGAGAGAAGATAACGGGCACTTTGAGGTCGCCTTTCGGTCGGTAGACATCCGTAGCCAGACGTATGCCGTCCCGCATCGGGACCATCATCTTCTGCTCGACGACGGCAATCTTTTCCAGTGCCTTGAAGGCCTCGGCGTTTTGGGCGAAAGCCGTCCCGACGCAGGACAGCACACAGATCAGTAGGTAGTAACGCATGCCGGGAAGGTAGCGGCACGCCCGTACTTTCCCGCGGTGAAGACCCCCGCCTTAGACCACCTCGTCTACGCCGTCCCGAATCTCGCGGAGGCCTGTGCGGCTTTCGCCAAAACGACCGGCGTCACGCCCGCGCCCGGGGGCCAGCACCTAGGCCGCGGCACGCACAATGCCCTCGTCGGCCTAGCGGGCGGCGCCTATCTAGAATTCATAGCCGCCGACCCCACGCAGCCCACGCCACCCCACGGCCGCTGGATGGGCGTCGACCTCGTCACCGCCCCCACCCTCACGCGCTGGGCCATCCGCGATGTCGACCTCGAGGCTTTCGCCAAAACCCTTCACGCGTCCCACCCCCAGCTCGCCACGCTCACCCACGGCAGCCGCCAAACCCCCACCGGCCAAACCCTCGCCTGGCGCATGACCCAACCCCAGCCCACGCCCCAAGTCGAAGTCATCCCCTTCGCCCTCGACTGGGGCCACTCCGAGACCCACCCCAGCGCCGGCCTCACGCCGATCCTCACCCTCGAAGGCCTCGACCTCCAACACCCCCAAGCCGACGCCCTCAACGCCCTCTTCAAAAGCCTGGGCCTCCCGCAAAAGGTGCATCCCGCCGCCGCCCCAAATATCGATGCCACCTTGGGAACACCAGGTGGCACAGTAGCGCTTGCCTAGCGTAGACACTAGCTATAAAGCCTAAAGCGAAGCGCGTGTCGGCACGGGGCTAAAGACGAGTCCCCGCCGGAAGCTGCCCGCCGGAAGCCCAGCACAACGCCCCCCGCCCCTCCCGCGTTACTCCCCCGTGCGCCGCGCCTCCTACTTCCTGTTCTTCGCGGGTCTCCTGCTCTTCGTCGTCTACGCCTTCGCCCCGCAAGCCACCACGCGCATCGTGGCTGCATCCCTCGACCTCCTCGCACCGCGCCGCGCCGCCGAGGCCGCCTTCCGCGACAGCGTCAGCTCGGTAGCCACCGATTTTCTCGCCGACAGAGCCCTGGCCGTGTCGGCCTACCCAACACTTTCCAGCAAAGAAATCACCCGCCTCACCCGCGCCTCCTACTCCTCCCACCTCAGCGTTAGCCGCGCCGTAGGCCGCAACGGCGCGGGCGGTCTCGACCTCGCCGTTGTCCCGCGCACCAGCCCCTACTACGTCTCCGGTTGGCGACGGGGACTGCTCGCGCCAAAGGCCCTCGCCGTCATCGACAGTATCGGCGTGCGCTTCCGGGCTGAGCAGCAGACCGCGGGCCTACCGCCCGCCCGCTTCGTGATTACCAGCGGCTACCGCAGCGCTGCCCACCAGGCGCAGCTCCGCGAGGTCAACGAGAATGCCGCCGCCGGTACTTCGAGCCACGAATTCGGCGGCTCCTTCGACATCACGTACCTGCGCTTCGCCACGGCCCCCGCCGTCGTCGACTCGGCAGCCTTCGAGATCGGGGCCAATGCCCCCGACGGCCTCCGCCGCTCACTCGCAGCCGAACTACGACTCCGCCAGACGCGCTGGGCCGAGGCGATGATCGCGCAGCACCCGGAGGCCTACCAGGCCGCGCTGGGTCGCGCCCTCATCAGCCTCGAAGCCGCCGGCCAACTCTACGCTCTGCGCGAGACGGGGCAGCCCTGCTTTCACGTCACGGCACGCTGAGGTGCCCGTTATCCCGGTGCGTGGCAACATAGCAAAGGAGAAGTATCCCCACACCGTATCCCCTCACTGGGCCGTCACGAAGTGCACGTGCTGCTGTTGGCGAAACCGCTCGTACTCCCCCGGATCGGGTTGCGGCAAAAGCTTGGTGAGCACTTTGCGCTTAACGTGCGCGAAGCCACCATCGCCGAAGACGTAAACCCCGCCTCGCCCGTCGTCGCGCAGGCCTCGAAAGTGGGCGTGGGCCGGCAGCTCGACGACGCTACCGAGGTCGAGCGGCAGCAGGCCCGTACTTAAGGGCGCCCCAAAGATCTCCTTGCCGGCATTGGCGTGCGCGCTCACGCTGATCTTGTCGAGCTCGAAGCGCGAGAGCGCCAGCAGGCCGAGGTCCGTCGCCATGACGGCGTAGTTGTGTTCCGGGAGGTAGGTGATGTCGCGCACGGCGTTGCCGCGCTCGCCGATGGTCGAGAGACTCGGCATGTGCCCGTGGCCACCAGCGGCACTCGCGGTGGCGAGGTCGACGTACGTGAGGCTGGCGTCGAGCTGCACCCAGAGGATGGTTTGGCCGTGGCCCCAGAGCCGGTCTACGTAATTGTCGGCGAGCTCGAACCCCCGGCGCGCCTCCTCCTCGTGGAAGTACCAACCGGCCTTACCGGGCATGGTACCCGTTTTGCCGAAAGGCTGCAGCGACTGGCGCAGCTGCACGAGCCCGATCGAAGTGGCGAACCACGTACTGCCATCTGGGGTCGCGGCGATATCGTGCGGATCGCCGGCACGCGGCATCTCGCGGAGGCTCCCGTCGGAAGGGTCGTAACTCCAGACCATGCCGGAGGTCTGGTGCCTCGCCCACACCAGACCCGTAAAGTCAAGGCAGACCTGGTCGGCGGGGAAGTCCATCCCCGGCACGGCGGTGGCGCGTCCGGTAGGGAGGTCGATGCGCTCGACGCCGCAAGCTTTCGCCAAAACGAGCTGCGTACCGAGCAGGGAGATGTCCAGAATGGGGCAGGCTTTCGCCAAAACCAGAGGGCGGTCGTGTGCTAGGTCAATAACGCGTGCTGAGGTGATGAGGTAAGGCACGCGCCCGGCGGCGACCAGGTCGATGACGGTCTCGGCGCTGTCTAGCACGAACGGCTGCCACGGGTCTAGACGAGCGGCGGACAGCGACCACGGCAGGCAAAGGGCGAGGAGCAAAACCAGGGAGATACGGGGGACAATCATCTGTGCGAAAGAACCGCACCTCCGTAAAGAGAAATGCGTGAGTTCGTAAACTGGAGATTAAGTCATGTTCGCCCATGTGTTAGCTTTTAACGCAGGATTTAAAAGGTTGATAATGTGCGCATAACGGACGTCTTCACAAAGCCTTCACAACTTGCAGTCCAAAGAAGTAACCAAACTCTTACACCATGCTTAGACCTATCTACCTCCTTACCGCGGGCCTTCTCCTGGCCGGCGGATACGCGGCCGACGCACAGCGCGTCAGCGACGCCGGGCCGAAGAAGAACGTCATCATGTACATCGGCGACGGCTTCGGGATCGCGCCGAAGACGGCGGCGCGCCTCGCCCTCGGCCAGGGGCAACCCGGCTCGCGCTACGGCGATGACCCGAACTTCCAGCTCCTCGCGATCGACAAGCTGAAGTACAACGCCATGGCGACGACGCACTCCTACAATGGCTTCATCACCGACTCCGCCCCGGGTGCCACCTGCTACGCCGCCGGCCAGAACGGTAAGATCGACAACGACCAGATCGCCTGGGACCCGTTGACGCAGTCCCCCGTCGAGACCATCCTCGAGGCCGCCAAGCGCGAGGGCTACGCCGTAGGCCTCGTCACGAGTACTCGCATCACGCACGCCACCCCAGCCGACTTCGCGACCCACGTCTGGAGCCGCTCGCTCGAGAACGTCATCGCCGCGCAGTACCTCGCCTCCAGCCAGGAAGAGTACGCCGCCCTCTACGGCGCCGACTACGACACCACCAAGCACTGGATCTTCCCGAGCGTCCGCGAGGGCGTCAAGATCGATGTCTTGCTCGGCGGCGGCGCACGTCACTTCCTGCCACGTGGCAGCAACCGTGATGTCGTCGACCGCAACGGCGTCGTCGTCAATGACGCCCGCGGCGAGCGCGCCCGCCTCGCCGGCCGTCGCGACGACTCGCGCGACCTGATCGCCTACGCGGAGCAGAACCTCAACTACAAGTTCGTGAACTCGCGTGACGGACTGATGAACATGGACTACAGTCAGTTCACGCCGAACGACAACCGCTCGCTGCTCGGCCTATTCAACGACTCGCACACCAGCTACGAGCAGGATCGCCAGCTCTTCGCGCCCTACGAGCCCTCCCTCGAGGACATGGTCAAGATCGCCATCGAGGTCTTGAAGCGTAAGTCGGACAAAGGCTTCTTCCTCATGGTAGAGGGAGGCCGCATCGACCACATGGAGCACGCCAACGTGGGCGCCATCAAGATCACGCAGGACCGCAAGTTCGCGATTGTCGTGGACACGCCAACCTACTCACCGGACGTGGTCTACTCCGCGAATCCCGCCGACGAGGCCCTCCGCATCCCCGGCATCTACGGTTCGGACTATCTCATTAAGGAGGTGCTCGACTTCGACCACTCCATCGCCGCGGGGCGCGCGCTACTCAATGACGCCTCCGCCGGCGAGACGCTCATCTTCCAAGCAGCCGACCACGAGTGCGGCGGCCTCACGGTGACGGGTTTGCACGACGAGGACGACTTCCAGGGCAACGGCACCCAGGTCCGTACCTACGCTGAGCGGCCGTCTAACTCCCTCGGGAGTGCCAACGCTAAGCCCGGTCGCATCGACCGCGGCGACGACGAGATCGGGGGTTGGTTCGCGGACTACGTGATGTACGACTTCCAGGGGACGATGTGGCCACGGCCCGCGGGTCCGACTGCGCGCCGCCTCGTGATTGCGTACGGTTCTAATATCCTCACCAACGGTAACAGCAACCCTGGTACGCCCGGCAACCACACCCCGGACGACATCTACGTCGGGGCGGACGACAACGTCGGTGGCCGGTTCGCGAGCCGCATCACCGGCCGGGGCCTGCTCGACAACACCGACCTCACGCCGATCATGAGTGAGTTCCTCGGGCTGAGTGACGACTTCTCAAACTTCGACGCCAACCTCGCGCTCGATATCCAGAGCAGCAAGCCCACCATTTGCGCCTTCGAGTCCGTGAGCCTCACCGTAACAGCTACCAATAAGGATATCCGCACCGCGCGAAACGTCAAGGTAAGGCTGCCTTTCACGGACCGCACGGCCTACATGTCCGCCACCACGAGCGCCGGGGTATTCCGCCAGTACGGTCCGGGCGGCGTCCTGATCGAAGAGTGGGACCTCGGCGAGCTCGAGCCCGGGGAGTCGGCCACGCTGACGCTCACGGTCTTCACCCTGCGCAACGAAGCCCTCACCTTCACCGCTACCACCACGGCTGGCGCGGATGAGGTCGGGGCGTCTACCACGGTCGAGACCGGGACCTGCCGGCCGACTTCGGCACGTTCCGAAGGCGCCGAGGAGTCTCTCGAATCCGGACACGCGCCGACGACCCGGGTCTCGGTCTACCCGACGATCACCAATCATGAAGTCACCGTGCTCGTCGACAGCGAAATCGCTCAGGACGCAGATCTGCTAGTGGTCGGCCTCAATGGCGCGATCGTTTTACGCCAGTCGCTCCAGGCCTCAGCCGGCGTCACGGTTGCCGCCGTGAGCGTGGCCGACCTTACGGCCGGCGGCTATGTGGTTATCGTGGATGCTGGCGGCAAGCGCAGCGCACAGGCGATCGTAGTGGAGTAAAGCTAGTGTTCACGCTCTACGCGTATTGATACAGAGCCCCTGGCTACCGTGAGGTGGTTGGGGGCTTTTTCACTGCCGCTCCGCCGCTGTCTACCGCCCGCCTAAACGAGCCACGCCCCACCCGGCACTAGGCCAGATGGGGCGTGTCACGAAACATCGGAAAGGGCAAAAGCCCTAGTTCTCCTTCTCGATCCGGATCTCGGCTTTTTCCTTTTGCTCGTCGGCGCGCATGCCCTCGCGGATTTCGCCTTCGATACTGGCGCGCGCGGTGTTGAATTCGCGGATGCCCTTGCCGAGTCCACGCATCAGCTCCGGAATCTTCTTACCGCCGAAGAGCAAGAGGATGGCGAGGAAGATGAGGATCATCTCCTGACCGCCGACACCACCGAGGAAGAGGAATACGCTTTGCATGGTTGTTAGATTGAGGGTTGCAAAGGTAATCAACGCAGGCGCGCCGCGGAAGGTGCACCCCGTCCGGAGTTTGACGCAAGGCCTACTTCCCTACTTCTTGAGCCCGATCTCCCGCAGACGCTCGTCGAGGTAGTCCCCGGCAGTGATCGGGTCGTAGGCCTTCGGACGCTCCGGGGTTACGGTGCTCGGGAGGGCGTCTAGGCTCATCTCGGCCACGGGATGGAGGAAGAACGGGATCGACAGGCGGTCGGTGTGCCACTCCTCGCGGGGTGGATTCACGACGCGGTGCGTGGTCGACTTGAGGTAGTTGTTGGTGAGGCGCTGGAGCATGTCCCCGACGTTGACCACGATCTCGTCCTCGCCCGGGACCACGTCCACCCACTCGCCCTGGGCATCAAGCAGCTGTAGGCCACCGGCACTCGCGCCGACGAGCAGGGTGATGAGGTTGATGTCCTCGTGCTGCTCGGCGCGGATGGCACTGGCGGGCTCGTTTTGGATCGGCGGGTAGTAGATGGCCCGCAGGATGGAGTTGCCGTACTCGATCTGGCCGTCGAAGTAGTGCTCGTCGAGCCCGAGGTAGAGCGCGATCGCGCGCAGCACCTGCGTTCCGGCGCGCTGGAAGCCCTGGTACAGCTCCCTTCCCTTTTCCGAAAAACCTGCCGTCTCGGCGACGTGCGGGTTCTTGGGGGTTTTGGCGAAAGCCGCGTGCGTCTCCGGCACCTCCTGGCCCAACTGAAAGAACTCCTTCAGGTCGGCCACCGTGCTCTGCTTGGCGTGCTCCTTACCGAAGCTCGTGTACCCGCGCTGCCCAGCCATGCCCGCGACTTCGTACTGCTTCTTGGTGCCCTCCGGAAGCTTGAAGAAAGATTTGCTGGAGGTGTAGTACTCGTCGATGAGCTCCTTCGGGATACCGTGGTTGATGACGCCCACGAAACCCGTATTGTGGAAGGCGTCACCGAGGTGGTCGATGACCTCTCTGCGGTCGTCGCTGTCGCCGTCGACGAATTTGGCGAGGTCGATGAGGGGGATGGCGCGGGGGGTGGACATGGGGGCGGATTTAATGGTTGAATATTTGAAGGTGGAAGTGTTGAATGCGCTGCCGCGGGGGGCCGCTCACGCTACAGTAAGGCGTTGCGGAGCACGAAGTTAGAAGTACGGATTAGAAGTGGCGCCTATTGCCGTCTACTAGTAGCCCGGCCGGTACTTGCTCTCCGTCAATATCTTCTGCGCATCGCGCTCAGCGATGAGGTCCGCGAGTGTCTTCTCGGGATAGCGCTTCACCCAGGCCCGTACGATCTGCATCCCGACCCAGTTGGCGCCGCCGCCGGGGGCTTCGGGGGGCATCCCAGGCACGTTCGGACTCACGCCCACGTGCTTGCCGATGCGCCGGGCGCTGGTCTCGTAGAGCAGGTCCTCGTCGAGGTAGTGCGTCCACATCTGCGGCTCGTTGGCGCGGAGCCACGCGAGTTCAGCTTTCGCAAAAACGAGCGTCGCGGTGTCTGCCACGTGGGGTAGGAGTAGGGACTTGAGGTAGAGCAGCTTGCCGTTGTGGACCATCTGGTCGAGCATCCGTTGGCCGGGCGCCGAGCCGAGCCTATTGGTGAGCCAAGCCTCCACGGCGCGGGAGGCGATGTGGTCGCGGTTCATGCTCCGCTGTACGTACTGCGGGAAGACCTCCGGGTTGTAGCCCGCGAACCCCGCCCCGAGGTAGAAGTCGAGCCCGACCCCGAGCACCTCTTCGCCGTAGGTCAGGTTGCCGAGCGAAAGCTCACTCACGTAAGTGATGAGTGCTGGCGTCGGCGCCTCCGGAAAATAGTACCTGGCGTACCGGAAGGCCTGCGTGAGGTTGCGCCGCCACTCCGGGTCCGGATTGCCCGGCGGGAAGGCCTGCGTCACGCTGTCGAGCAAGCCCCGCAGCGAGGGCTCCTCGGCGAAGGCGCGCACCAGGGCACTGTCGTAGGCCTCGAAATTACCCGGTAGCATCAGCTGCAGCCAGACGCTGTCGAAGAAGACCGGGTAGGCTTGCCGCAAAACCCGCGCGCCGTTGGTCATCGAGTCCACGGACGCCAGCCGGAGGTCCTGATCGAAGCGCCGCGTCCCGAGGTCGACCTCGATCGCGGAAACGTCCGGCGCGGCGGGTGTATCGTCGGTTTGACACGATCCTAACGTGAGTACGACCGGCACCGAGACCGTTAACAGCCAACAAATCCACCTCATATCACCTCTCTTAGTGTGTGACGGCGGTGACGTTTCGCCACCTTTGCCCGCGTATTGATCAACTCCCGAAACCCGATGAAAGTACAACGTACCCTCCTAACCCTCGCCCTGGCGACGGTCTGCAGCCTCGGCGCGCAGGCGCAAAGCACCGACTTTTCCAAGTTCCGCTTCGGCCTAAACTTGAGCCCCTCGATCAGTTGGCTCAACACCGACGACGGTCGCATCTCCGGCGACGGCTCGGCTTTCGGGATTAAGCTCGCCACGCAGGCCGAGTTCTTCTTCGCCCCCAACTACGCCATCGAGACCGGGATCGGCTTTCACTTCAACACCGGCGGCACCCTGCTGTCCAACTACGGCGGGCGCTTCTTCACGGAGTCCCTCGGCGAGAACACGCCCTACAACAACGGCAATGCCCCGACGGCGGGCAACGTGCGCCTCGACTACTCCATCAACTACCTCGAGATCCCGCTGGCGCTCCGGCTCCACACGCGGGAGTTCGGCTTCCTGCGCTACTACGTCCAGGCGCCGATCTTCACGCTCGGTATCCGCACGAGCGCCAAGGGCTCGATCTCCGGCGGGGGCATCCCCGGTTCGGAGGACAATTTCAACATCGACAAGGAGGTCAGCCCCATCGCCCTGAGCTGGGGCCTCGGCGGCGGCGCCGAGTACGAAGTCGGCGGCGGCACGGTGCTGGTCGGTGGGCTACAGTTCTCGCGCCTCTTCACCGACGTCACCAAGGACAACGACTACGGCTACGTAGGCCGCACGCAGAAGAGCGACCCCAAGGCGGGCATCAATAGCCTGACGCTGCGGCTCGGGGTGCTTTTTTAGGTAGGAAGCACCGCCTGCGCCTGATGGACGATGGACGTGCAACGCCGCAGGCCATCACCGCCGCAGGCCATCACCGCCGTAGGCCAGCGACGCCCTAGGCCATTCCTTCGCCTTACCTTCGTCCCTTAAGCACCAATTATGCGCATCGACGTTTTGCTCGGGCTCCAGTGGGGGGACGAGGGCAAGGGAAAGATCGTGGACTACCTTAGTCCGCAGTACGACATCATCGCCCGCTTTCAGGGAGGTCCTAACGCCGGACACACGATCGTCCTCGACGGCGTCAAGCACGTGTTACACACCGTGCCCAGCGGTATCTTCCGCGACGGAATCATCAACCTCATCGGCAACGGCGTGGTGGTAGACCCGACCATCCTCGTGCGCGAACTCAGCCAGCTCGACGCGGCCGGGGTCGACTACCACGAGCGCCTCCTCGTCTCCGAGAAGGCCCATCTCATCCTCCCGAGCCACCGCTACCTCGACGCCGCCTCCGAGGCGAGCAAAGGTAAGGAGAAGATCGGCTCCACGCTGCGGGGCATCGGGCCGACCTACATGGACAAGACCGGTCGCAACGGCCTGCGCGTCGGCGACATCGCCCGCGCAGACTTCCGCGACCGCTACGAGGCCCTGAAAGCCAAACACCTCGACCTCGTCAAGGTCTACCCGCCGCTCGCCTTCGAGCTCGAACGCGAGGAGGAGGCCTGGTTTACCGCCGTGGAACGCGTGCGTACGCTGCCGCGTGTCGACTGCGCCTACTACTTGTCGGAGGCGATCAAGGCCGGTAAATCCGTACTCGCCGAGGGCGCGCAGGGCTCGATGCTCGATATCGACTTCGGGACCTACCCTTACGTCACGAGCTCCAACACCACCAGCTCCGGCGTCTGCACTGGCCTCGGCGTGCCGCCGACGGCCATCGGGGAAGTAATCGGGATCTCGAAGGCCTACTGCACGCGCGTCGGCAGCGGACCATTCCCCACCGAGCTCCACGGCGCCACCGGCGAGAAGCTCCGCGCGGAGGGTCACGAATTCGGCGCGACCACCGGCCGGCCGCGTCGCTGCGGGTGGATCGACCTGCCGCAACTCCGCTACTCCGTGATGCTCAACGGCGTAACCCAGATCACGCTCACGAAGATCGACGTCCTCGACGCCTTCGACGAGATCGGCGTCTGTACCCACTACCGCATCGGCCAGGAGCTCACCACGGTGCTCCCGTACGACCTCACAGCCGTCGACATCGAGCCGGTCATCAAGACCTTCGACGGCTGGCGCCAGGCCCTCACCGACGCCACGACCATCGACGAGCTTCCGGCTGCCGCCAAAACCCTGATCGCCTTCATCGAGGCGGAGGTCGGCGTGCCGGTCACGATCGTGTCGACCGGTCCGGAGCGCGAGAGTCTGTTGGTGGCGGAGGGCGTGGGGGCGGCGGCCTAACCCTCGGACGCGTCGCCGTCGTAATACTGTCCGCAAGTTCCCTAGCGTTCGTTCTCGCGGAAGCCCTGTCTCTTGTTTTGGCGAAAGCCGCCTAACCATACTGCTCTCGTCCATGCGCCTACTCTCCGCCCTAGCATTTGTCCTCCTTACTGCCGCTTCCCAACTCCGCGCCCAGGAGTTGCGCGCCACCGTGACGGTCAATGCACCGGAGCTCAAGATTATCGACCGCACCGTGATCAAGGAGTTCGAGAACGTCGTGCGGGAGTTCCTTAACCAGACCCAGTTCACGCAGGAGCGCTACGAGAACGAGGAGCGGATCGACTGCAATTTCACGTTTACGATCAACCGAGAGATCAGCCCGAGCTCCTTCGAGGTGGACCTACTCGTGCAGAGTTCGCGACCGGTGTTCGGAAGCGACTACAAGACGACCCTCATCAACTTCTCGGACCAGAACACCATCATCCAGTACGAGCAGTACCAGCCGCTGGACTACAGTGAGCAGAGCTTCACGACCTCGCTGGTGGCCCTGCTAAGCTTCCACGCCCTCGTCATCATCGGCACCGACAAGGACTCCTTCGCGCCCCTCGCCGGGACGCCCTTTTATGCCGCCGCGGACCAGATCGTGGCGACGGTGCCCAACAACGTCACGACGACGGACCCGGGCTGGGGGATCACGCGGCAGCGCTCGCGCTTTAACCTCCTACGTGAGTACCAGAACCCACGTGCGCGTACGTACCGCCAACTGCTGTACGACTACCACCGCCGCGGGCTCGACGTGATGGCGAGCGACCCGATCGCCGGCCGGACAGTGATGGCACGCAGCTTGGCGAGCCTCGAGAAGGTGCGCTCGGACATCCCAAACAGCCTCTTGCTATCGGTCTTCTCGAGCAGCAAGACCGAGGAGCTCCTGAGCGTCTTCACGCCCGCGCCCCCGGCCGAGCGTCAGGGCGTCTACGCGGTGATGACGTCGATCGACCCGATCAACGTCACGAAACTGCGCTCCATCCGCTAGGCGTCTCTCGCTTCGTCCACGTTCATTTTGCCGAGTCTACTGCCGTACCAGGAGTACACTTCGCCGTCGACGAGCGTGACTTCGGCACCCGGGCAGAGCGCCTGGATTTCGGCGGTGTGCTTGTCGCGAAAGGGGTAAGGCTCGCTCGACAGCAAGATGTGTTTTGGCGCAAGCCGAGTGAAGTCCTCCGCCGTGAGGCTCGGGTAGCGGTCGGCTTTCGCCAAAACGTTCCCGTATCCAAGTGCCGCCATCACGCTGTGGACGTAGGTGTCGCCGCCGGCCGCCATGTAGGGCCGGCGCCAGATGAGGTAGAGCGCAGGGCCGCGATCGAGCTGGTGGAGCTGCGCGAGCGCGCGCTCGTTGGCCGCGATGATGCCTTCTGCCAGGCGGCTTACGCCAAAACGTTCGCCGAGGGCGTGAATGACGCCGCGGGCGTCGGCCAAAGTCTGGACATCAGTGACGAGCACCTCGCAGAAGCCCTCGATAGCCTCGACCTGCTCGCGGACGTTCTCCTCTTTGCTGGCAATAACGAGGGTCGGGGCGAGGGCGCGGACCTTCGCGACGTCGACGTCCTTGGTCCCGCCGACGACGGTGATTTGGCGGCGGAGGTCTGCGGGGTGAACGCAAAATTTGGTGCAGCCAACGAGGTGCTCGCGGAGCCCGAGGTCGCAAAGGACCTCGGTGAGGGAGGGGACGAGGGAGATGATGGCCTGCGGCGCGGGGCCTGCGGCGTGGCTTTACGTTCGTGCACGGCTAGGTATCAACGGCATGGCTAGGGGGGTAAAGGTCCGCGTTTGTATTGATCCAGATCTATTCGATCCCCGGCTACTCGAGACCTAACTGGGAGGTTTGAATGCTTCGGCATTTATGGAAATGCTCCGGATTCAGACCCCGAGCACCTTCGCGCAGCCAGCACCTTCGCGCAGCAGCGCCGCAGGCCCACCGCCGGAGGCCCACCGCCGGAGGCCCACCTTACCCCCGCACCATCCATTTGCCCAACTCCTTAAAGCCTACCTTCTTCCCGTACAGCAAGATGCCGGTTCGATAAATCCGTGCCGACAGCCACACGAAGAAAACGGCCGTCGCGATCAGGATCGTCACTGAGAGGACCACCTCCCAGACCGGCGGACCGAAAGCCAGCCGCGACGGCATCACGATCGGTGAGAAGAGCGGGAACTGGCTCGACCACATGGCCAGCGTCGAGTTGGGCGCCTGCACGACGGCGAACATGATGTAGATGGCCAGAATGACCGGGATCGTGATCGGGATGGTGAGCGACTGGCTCTCGCCCATGTCGTCACCCATGACGCTGCCCACCGCCGCGAAGAGGCTCGCGTACAGGAAGTAGCCCCCGAGGAAGTAGATCAGGAACAGCGGTAGGATGGCCCACCAGTTGAGGTTGTTGACCTCGGTAAGCATCTGTTCGGCCATGCTCTGCATCTGCTCCGGGTCCATGTTGGCGGCCGCCGCCTGCGCCGAAGAAGGATTGGCCATCGAGGGCGTGGTATCGAATCCGAAGACCAGGCCCGCGCCACCCACGATCAGCGGGATGAGGATGAGCCACAGCCCGAGCTGCGTCAAGCCCACCAGGCCCACGCCGATAATCTTCCCGAGCATCAACTGGAACGGCTTGACGCTCGAGATCATGACCTCGACGATGCGCGTGGTCTTCTCCTCCATCACCGAGCGCATCACCATCAAGCCGTAGATGAAGATGACGAGGTACATCGCGAAGCCCATCATCGTGCCGAGGCCGGCCCCAATGGCGCCCGTCATCGCGGACGAGTCCTTCTCGGCCGCGTCGATCGGCTCCGGCTCGATGTCGACCTTAAACTTCAGCGCCGCCAGATTCTTTGAATCCAGTCCGAGGCTCGTAGCACGGTACTCCCGCATCGCATCCCTTACGCGCTCGCGCAGGGCCGACTCCACATCGAGCGTCATGCTGCCCTCGGTGTAGAAGAGCGCCTCATAGTCCTTGGCGTAGAGGTCGGTCACCTTCGGGATCACGAGTACGCCGTCGAATTCGTCCGCTTTCACCGCGGCCTTCAACTCCTCGAGCGACTTGGTGGACTTGACGAACTTCAGCGTCGCCTCATCCTTGATCCCGCCCGGGAAGACGCCGGCCTGGTCGATGACGGCCACGCGCTTCGCGTCGTCGGACTCGTAGCCGAAGATCAGCGACGCCACCGCGATGAAGGCCGCGATCCCGAGGGGCGTCAGCAGGGTCGCCAGGAGGAAGCTCTTCTTCTTGACGCGCGTGAGGTACTCGCGGCGGATGATGAGGAGGGTCTTGTTCATGAGGGAGAAGGACTAGGGGACGATGGACCGCTTTGCTGATAGACGACGGACTGCCTTGGGGGATGTGGGGACGCAAGGCGGGCCACCAAATAACCCGCCAACCAAAAAACCTTCCTAGCTGAGCAGCGCCGGGTTATAGTTGCCTACCTGCTTGATGAAGACCTCGTCTAAGCTCGGGAGGACTTCACGGAAAGCGGTGACGGGCGTACCGGCGTGGACGAGTTCGGCCAGCAGCGCGTTGCCGCGGGTCTCGGTGTCGGGCATGGCGAGCACGTAGCCGCCGTCGCGGAGGCGCTCGCGTAAGGGGTACTTAGCCAGCACATCGGCGGGCAGTTCGCCCTCGACGTAGACCTCGTAGATGTTTTCGCGAAAGCGTTCCCGTATCTCGCGGACCTCGCCCTCGAGCACGTTCTTGCCCTTGTTGATCAGCACGATGTAGTCGCAGATCTCCTCGACCTGCTGCATGCGGTGGGTCGAGAACAGGATCTGCTTGCCGCGCTGCGCGAGTTCGTAGATCTCGTCCTTGATGAGGTTGGCATTGATCGGGTCGAGCCCGCTAAACGGTTCGTCGAGGATGATGAGGTCCGGGTCGTGCACCACCGTGGCGATGAACTGGATCTTCTGCTGCATCCCCTTCGAGAGCTCCTCGATCTTCTTCTTGCGCCAGCTCACGATGTCGAATCTCTCGAACCACCGCTCGAGCTCGGACCTGGCGTGTTTTGCCGAAAGGCCCTTAAGCTGCGCGAGGTACATGAGGTGGTCCTCGACACTCATCTTTTTGTAGAGCCCGCGCTCCTCGGGCATGTAGCCGACGCGGCTAATCGTGTCGCGCCCGACGGGGACGCCCGCCACGTAGATCTCGCCCTCGTCCGGCCGCGTGATCGTGGTGATCATCCGGATGATGGAGGTCTTGCCGGCGCCGTTCGGGCCGAGCAAACCGAAGATGGCGCCGTCGGGCACGGTGAAGGACACGCGGTCCACGGCCGTGACGCCTTCGTACTGTTTGAGGACGCCTCGCAGCTCTAGAAGACTCATAAACGGTGGGTGATTGCCGCGCCGAAGCTAGGCCAATCGCGTTGGGGCCGTCCGGCTTTGGGACAGGCTTTCGCCAAAACTCGACGAAGGCACTTGCTGAGGTCCCGGCCTAATTCTGCGTCGGCACTACGTCGTCCACCTTGCCGCTCTCGGTGGCGTAGCTGCGCAGGTCTTCCAGCCTCACGAAATCCAGTGCCCGCTCGTGCGTAGACGCGAGCACCACCAGCGGTGCCACGCCCGCGTCGAAGGCCTCGCGCCAGCGGCTCGCGCACAGGCACCACTGGTCGCCCGGCGCGAGGCCCGGGAATTGGTACTCCGGGCGGGGCGTACTCAGGTCGTTGCCGCGCTGCTTCGAGAACGCCAGGAACGGCCCCGTCATCCGGGCACAGATCACGTGCGTGCCGTGGTCCATCTCGTCGGTGCGGCAGGCGCCGTCGCGGTACCAACCGGTGAGGGGGTCGAGGCTGCAGGGCTGGAGGGGCTGGCCGAGGACGTTGAGGGGCATGCCGTAAGTAAGGCTGTCGGGCGGGGGGGAGTTCGTGGCGGCGATCAGAATAGCGGCGCCACCGCGTCGCAGGTAACACCGGGAGCTGAGGCCTCGGGGCATCCGCGGCCGACGGGGCGCCTAGAAGTACGCCCACACGGCGATCGCCATCGCCACGAACCCCACCACGTAGCCCCCGATCACATCCGTAAGCTCGTGTGCCCGCAGGTAGAGCCGCACCGTGCCTACGAGTCCCGCGAGCCACAGCGTCGCCAGCAGCACCATCGTCAGGCTCACCTCCAGGTGCCGCCCACCGGGGAGGTCGACCGTGAGTCGGTCGTAGGCGAAGAGTTGGATCGTGACGAGGACCGCAGCGATGAGTCCGCCCATACCGACGGCGTGGAGGCTGATCTTCGTGAAGAGGTTGGCGAAGAAGGCACTGAACAGCGCCACCGAACACCCGAGCAGCAGGGCCGTGTACGCGACCGGGACATCGGGCGCCTTTCGGCAAAACGCGAAGAGCCCCATGTAGAGCGCCCCGGCAGCAATCAGCGGCAGCGTGCGATCGTCACGGTTCGGCATGGTGATGTCGGGGATGATGTCGAGACCACGCATCATGACGATGACGAGGCCCGGCATCAGGAAGCTCGACCCGAACACGATCAGGATCAACGGCCTCCGCTCCGAGAGACTATTGACGCCGAACAGGTAGGGGTTCACCGCCAGCAGTAGCAGGAGGATGTAGGTGGCCAACAGCAACGGGTGCGTCACCACGCTCAGGCCTTGCGCCAAGACATACCCGACCCCCGATCCGGGGTTAGGACCTGCACCGGGGTCGGGGCTAGGGTCGGGGCTACTTGGCACTCCGCGACTTCGCGTTGCCGAGGATGCGCGTGATCACGACCTCCACGCGGCGATTGGTCTCGCGGCCGCGGAGGGTCTCGTTGTTGGCCACCGGGCGCGTCGGCCCGAAGCCAGCGGCCTGCACGCGGCGGCTCTCGATGCCGTTGGCGATGAGGTACTCGCGGATGGCCTCGGCGCGCTGGCGGCTCAGCTTCTCGAGTGAGGCCTGGCTACCTTGGTTGTCGGTGTGGCCCTCGATCCGGATGTAGACCTCCTGGTTGCGGAACAGGACCTCGCGGAGGCGCTCGAGCTGGGGGATGGACTCCTCCTTGACGGTGGCGAGGCTCTGCTCGAAGTAGATCGGGTCGAGGGTGATGTTGCCGCCCTTCTCGGCCTTGTCGAGGAGGAACTCGATCTCGTAGGCGGGCTTCTCGCCGACGCGACCGATGCGGAGGGTCTTGGCCTGACCCAGATACCCATCGCTCTCGGCGTAGAACTGTAGGTCCCGCAGGTCGCTCACGCGGTACTCGAAGAAGCCGCGCCGGGCGGTCGTCGTCAGCACGGTGTCCTCGCCCCGGGAGCCCTTCGGCCGCACGGTGACGGTACCGGCGAGGAGTTCGTTGGTGCGCACGTCGCGCACGCGGCCTACCACCAGCACGTCGAGCGGGCGCGGCGGCTGGATGCGGACGCGGAAGATGTCCGAGGAGCCGTCGCGGCGGCTGGCGAGGTAGAGGTAGCCGGTAGCCTCGTTGAAGAAGGGCTGGGAGTCGTCGAGCCCGGAGGTGATCGGCGGGAGGAATCGCCGCACGGAGCTCCAATTGGTCCACGTGGAGTCGAGCCGCCGGCAGAAGTAGATGTCGTTGCCGCCGCGGCCGACGCGGTTGCTCGAGAAGTAGAGCGTCTGTTTATCCTCGGAGAGACTCGGGGTAGACTCGCGGGCGGCGGAGTTGATGCCGGGGCCGAGGTTGACGGGTTTGCCGTAGGTGAGGCTGTCGATCCGGCGACTTAGGTAGAGGTCGTTAGACCCGTAGCCGCCCTCGCGCTCGACGCTGAGGATCATGATCTCGCCGTCTTCGGAAAGCGTGAGGCCGACGCCCTCACCGCTGGTGTAGTAGTCCTCGATCGTAATGGGCTGGGGGCGGGTCCACGTACCGTTGGGGCGCTGGTAGGTGTGCGAGAAGCCCTTCTGCATCCCGCCCGTGGCCGGGAACTGGTTGAGGGTAACGAAGTGCCCACTCTCGGGCAGGCGCGCGGCCAGGGCGTTCGGTAGCGCGTTGTTGAGTGGCGTACCGGGGTGGGTCACCTCGAGCAACTTGCCGTAGCCGTCGAGCTCCGCGGCCCAGATGTCCTGGTTGAAGCGCGAGCGGTGGGGCTCGGGGTCCAGGCGGGAGGTAGCCCCGAGATCGGCGTAGACCTGCCGTAGCAGTTGGGTGTAGGCCGTGGCGTCGAGGGTGTCGGCGGCGTCGCCGCCCTTTACGCGCAGGCTGCGAACGAACTCCGGCGAGCCGGTGCGCGTGAAGTAAAGCTGCCTTCCGTCGCGCGAGACCACGGGCGTGGTCTCGTCGTACTCGTCGGTGTTGATCGGGAAGGGGAGCTTCTCGATCTCGATCGTGAAGTCGTCCTTTTGCGCGGACACCGCGGTGCTCGCGCACAGGAGCGCGGCGAGGGCTAGGGAGTAGGGCGCGAGACGGTGGAGGGTGCAGTGTTGGCGTTTCATAGGCGGGGCCAGGCGCGAAGGTAGCTGACGAGCGCGCCGGAGACCGCCCGTTTTGGCGAAAGCTGCACCGGCCCACGAGCCACGCCACACTCCGGGACTGCCGTCATCGCGTACGAACCTAAGCGGCGCAGGCGGCCTTTTCCCCGCTATGGCCCCCCATCCTTTCGACGGCATCGACCTGCGTCAAAACCCCGGGCACTACGTCATCGGCCGCGGTGAGTACGGACTCTTCCACGCGGAGCCGTACCGCTCGGAACTGCTGCCACTGTGGGCCTTTCGCACGCCCGAGGTCGCCGCCGAGAGTATCGCGAAGCTGCGCGAGCGCTACGAGGCCTACGCTACGGATAAGGATTTCGTGGGGATGGACGTGGCGCGCAAGTACCTCCAGATGGGCTGGACGCGCGCGCGGCGATACGCGCGGCACGAGGGCGGGCGCAAGTACGGCGCGGACGGCACCGAGTTGCCGCTCGGCGAGGAGGACGCGGTCAAGGCC
>JBGTKC010000082.1:0-14322 GCA_041744755.1 Saprospiraceae bacterium | reverse complement strand
CGTGGAGAATCGACACCTTTGGACCACAGCGAAGGAGATTTGATACGGCTCTCGCTACCGCCCCAGCCACGGCTAGGGGCCACTACTACTCTGATACAGTCACCGAAGCAATAACTGCAACTCAGCACCAGCATGAGCATGGGAAAGGACTGTACATCAATTTGGGCCGAGTGCCTCGCCACGATCAAGGACAGCGTCTCGGAGCAGACGTACCGCACTTGGTTCGAGCCCATTCAGGCCGTCGGCCTCCGGGATGCCGCACTCACGGTGCAGATCCCGAACCGCTTCTTCTACGAGATGCTCGAGGAGCATTACGTAGCTGTGTTGCGGACCGCCATCCGGAGAGTACTCGGTCAGCAAGGCCGTCTAGAATATCAAATCGTCGTTAAAAAACCCGAAACTGTGGAAGCACTAGCAGGAGTAGGCCCTACGGGAGCCGCCTACCAAGAGGACACCCAAGTCGTCAACCCCTTCGTGATCCCGGGGATCCGAAAACAGCGGCTCGACCCACAACTCAACCCGGCGCACCAGTTCGACAATTACGTTGAGGGGGATTGCAACCGCCTCGCCCGCACAGCCGGCGAATCGGTGGCCAAGCGCCCCGGAACGACCGCCTTTAACCCCCTCGTTATATACGGTGAGACCGGGCTCGGCAAGACGCACCTCGTCGGCGCCATCGGCAACGAGATGCTTAAGCACCACCCCAACAAGCGGGTGCTGTACTGCCAGGCGGAGGACTTCACCAACCAGATTGTCGCGGCGATCCGCGAGGGGAACATCGCCGAGCTAACGGCTTTCTACCAGTCGATCGATGTCCTCATTATGGACGATATCCAGTTCCTGGCCGGCAAGGAGAAGACCCAGAAGATCTTCTTCCACATGTTCAATCAGCTTCACCAAAACCGCAAGCAGATCATTCTCACGAGCGACCGCGCACCGAAGGACCTGGAGGGCATGGAGGGCCGGCTCATCAGCCGCTTCAAGTGGGGGCTCACGGCCGACCTATCGCGTCCCGACTTCGAGACCCGCCGCGCCATCTTCGCCAACCGCGTCGCCGCCGAGGGGATCGCCGTGAGCGAGGAGGTCGAGGAGTACGTCTGTCACAACGTAGACGAGAACGTCCGCGAACTCGAAGGGGCGATCGTGAGCCTGATCGGGCGCTCGGAGTTGCTCAAATCGAAGATCGACCTCGACCTGGCGCGCCAGGTGGTTGGCTCGACCGTTCAGCGTAGCAATCGCGAGATCACCGTCGAGAGCATCCTCGAACTCACGGCCGATTACTTCAACGTCGCCATCGACCTCGTCAAGGGCCAGACCCGCAAGCGCCACGTCGTGATCGCGCGCCAGATCAGCATGTACCTCGCCAAGGAGAACACCGAGGCGAGTCTCAAGAAGATTGGCTCGCACTTCGGCAACCGTGATCACTCGACCGTGATCTACAGCTGCCGCACGGTCCGCGACCTAATGGACACCGATGACACGTTTAGTGGCTACGTCCGCGAGCTCGAGCGCCGCGTGAAGCTCCAGCTCGCGTAGTGGCGAAAACCGACCGAGAAAAGTTTGTTCGGGCGGTGTGGCGCGGTGTACATTTGCGCAGCTTTACCAAAAGCCCGCCAGGCAAAGGCGCTGGAGACGTGGGTGAGTGGCTGAAACCAGTAGTTTGCTAAACTGCCGTACCTCCGGGTACCGCGGGTTCGAATCCCGCCGTCTCCGCTTTCGTCTGGCTCTCGGTTCTGGTATAGCGTGACGGGCTTGCCCCCAGGGGGCGAGCTATCACCATCGGGGTGTGGCGCAGCTGGTAGCGCGCGCGGTTTGGGACCGCGAGGTCGCTGGTTCGAACCCAGTCACCCCGACTGCATTAAGGGAGCCCCTCGGATTCGACGTCCGAGGGGCTTTCCCGTTTTGCCGAAAGGCGTAAACTCTCCCGAGGCACGCGACCGATGACGGACGGGGCTTTCGCCAAAACTATCTACGAAGACAGCGATGGGTAAGCCGGACTTAAGACCTATGCGGCGTTAGCGCTGCAAACGGAGCTTGTCCTTCAGTTGCCGGCGGGCGGCGAAGATCCGGCTCTTAACCGTGCCAATGGGCAACTGCATGAGCTGCGCGATTTCCTCGTAGCGATAACCGCTGTAGTGGAGGGTAAACGGCCGGGCGTAGACCTCGTCGAGGTTCGAGAGCTCGACTAGCATCTCCTTGATCGTGAGGTTGCCGGGACCGTCGTTGCGGCTCATGGCCTGTTGGTTGCCCGCCGCGAAAACCGCAGTCGAGACATGGTGCGGGGTCCGTACGCGCTTGCGGTATCCACTGATAAAGGTGTTGCGCATGATGGTCGACATCCAGGCCTTAAAATTGGTCCCTTCTTCGAAGTGCTCGCAATTGCTTAACGCGCGGTAGATCGTATCCTGCGCGAGGTCATTGGCGAGGGCGCTGTCCTGCGTGAGCCGCATCGCGAGGAGCTCTAGGAAGTCTGCAACGCGCGCGTACTCCTCGTCGAATCGTGACTGCAGCATAGGTGGCGGTTGTGAGCGCTCGGGAGCGATGTTCTGTAAAAGTGCAACAGAAATTTCGATTCGTGTGTGCCGCGCCCCGCATTCCGACCCAGACGTGGCCGTGAGCCCATACTAGCGTCTGTTCGACGAAGGACCCCCGGTGTTCCAACTACCCTCCGCGCAGGCACTCGCCCCACGGGCAGAGGCTGAACATGTGTCGCTACGGTCGCATGAATATATGTAGGTTCGCCACGATTAGCGACGGACGAGGATTAGCAGCTTCATATGGAAGGATTTACGGACGCCTACAAATTGCTCGAAGAGAAGCTCCAGGATTGGCTGCGAGAGTTCATCGTGAGTTTGCCCAATCTCATCGTCGCATTCCTCGTGCTGGCCCTGTTCTGGCCCCTCGCGAAGTTCGCGTATCGGATTGCGAACCGTTTAGTGCTTCGCGCGGGAGGTAACCTAAATGTCGCCGCTCTCCTCGGCAACATCTCCCGCGTCGTGGTCTTTGGACTCGGGCTTTTTATCGCGCTCAACATCCTAAACCTCAGTCAGGCCGTCACGACGGTACTGACGGGTGCCGGGATCATCGGCCTCGCGCTCGGGTTCGCGTTACAGGATCCGCTCGCCAACCTGTTCTCGGGAGTGATGTTGAGCGTCAAAGAGCTGTATGCGAAGGGAGACCTCGTGCAGACCAATGACTTCTTCGGCAAGATCGAGCGAATCACGCTGCGCTCGACGATCATCCGGAGTCTCGACGGGCAAGAGATCGTGATCCCGAACAAGGACGTCCTCCAGAAGCCGCTGCGCAACTACAGCGTGACCGGCGAGCGGCGTGTCGAGTTCGAGTTTGGTGTGAGTTATGCCGAGGACCTCGACCGCGTCGCCCAGGTCGCCGCCGAGGCCGTATCGGCCGTGGTTACGCTCCCGGAGGGCCGCGAGGTCGAGGTGTTCTGGACAGGCTTTGGGGACAGTTCCATAAACGCGGTGCTACGGTTCTGGCAGACGGCCTCCGGCCAGAAGGACTACCTCAACGTGCGGTCGAAGGCCATCGTCGCCGTCAAGCTAGCGTTCGACGAGCAAGATATCCTGATCCCGTTCCCGATCCGGACGCTCGACTTCCAGATCAAGGGCGGCGCCACGCTCGCCGAGATGTTGGCCAACGGTCAAGGGAAAAATACGCGTGGCCATAGCTCCGATGTGTCGGACGCTAAACAAAACCCATTGGCACGACCTAATTAATCACACACGCCAGTCCGGTCGACCGGCAGCCGAATCCCTTTTTAACACCTTAAGACCACACGCATCATGGAAAGTCGCCACAATAATAACAACGGAGGCGGAGGCCTCTTCACCTTCCTCGTCGGTATCGCAGCCGGAGCTGCTGCGGGCTACTACCTCTCCACCGAGGAGGGTCGCCGCATGCGGCAGCGCGTGACCGAGCGTTCGACTGAGTTCGCTCAGGAGGCACAGTCCTTCGCGAAGGAAACGACCGAGAAGGTCAATACCAACCTGCAGACGGCCGTCGAACAAGGACGTAGTTACATTAATGACCTCACCGAGGAGGTGAAGTCCAAAGTGAGCGATTACTCCGGGGATGTGAAGTCTAAAGTCGACGAGTATACCCAGGCCGCTAAAGACCAGGCTAACAAGACGCAATCGGCTTTTCAGGAGGGCGTCGACCGCGGCAAGGCAAAGCTCGACCAGCAGAAGTCCGAGATCGATAATCTCGTTCAGGATCGCAAAGACGAATTTGGCAATCAAGCCTAGTTAATGTCAACTGAAGCGCAAGGGGTCGGTGGAGGCGAATAGCTGTCGCCGACCCCTCGTTTTTTTCAATCTAACTCCTAAGCCCGCGGGCATGAATAGAAATCAACTACTTGCTACCGCAGGCGAGACCCTCGCTTACGCCGAAGACCTTTTCGAGACTAAGGTTGAGCTCGTCAAATTGGATGTCGCTGATAAGGGGGCGCGTATTGGTGCGGATGTTATCTCGGGCATAATCGTCGCGGTGCTTGGCTTGTCGGGGGCGCTTTACCTCAACATTGCCCTCGCCCTCTGGCTCGGGTACCTCGTCGGTAGCTACGCACTCGGTTTCGTGATTGTCGGAGCGTTTTACTTACTACTCGCAGTGATTTTATTTGCCCTACGCAAGTCACTATTGGCCAAACCGATTCTAAAAGCCCTAATAAATTCTTTATTCAAAAACAAACCCAATGAGCGACCCTAATGGCGTAAGTCTGCGCCAACCAGAAACGATCACGGAATTCAACGAGCTGGAAGTTGCCAAACGTAAGGCACGCATAAACGCCACGCAGGATCGGCAATTGCTCATCAACAATTTGGCCGAGCTTCGGTCCGAAGGCCCTGCCGTGATCTTAAAGAATGTTGTCTTGCCGGTAGTAGGCGTTGGAGTTGCAATATGGGGAGTCGGCAAATTAGTGTCGTCCCTCACTAAACCTGACACCCGTACCTACTACGTAGAGCCCCACGACGATGATCACGATGGACCGGTGAAACTGGCCTCTCGCGGCAAAGACGGTAAATCTCGTGCAGTGCGTTTAAAGGAGACCAGACGTACAGGTGCTAAGACAAGATCCGCGATTGCGTCGACTAAATACATCCCGGTAGCTGTGCAACTGGCGAAGATGGGAGTTAGCTATCTGGAGAAAAATGGTGGACACGTTCCTCAGTTCGTGTACGATCTTTTGTCCGGACCCGGAGTCAGTGCACGCCCTAAAGTAAAACCGGGATCGCAGCAAATCTGAACAAATCAGTTCCATCCGGTGCTGTTTTAACCACACCTCAAACAAACTCACCTAAAAAGTTAACCATGATAGTTCCAAGAAACCTTCTCTTTATCTCGGGCGCGCTCGCAGCCCTTTCCTTCGGGGCCTGCAACGACGGCCGGGATACTTCCGAGGCTGTCGGCAACGACATCGAAGTCGCCGCCGACCGCGCTTCCGACGCCATAGGTGATGCCGCATCAGAAGTCGGCGATGACCTTTCAGATATGCGTGTGAGAGCTGGTCGCAGTATCGACGAGGCCACCAACAATATCCAGTACGAGTGGAACGATGAGTCTCGCGACTTGTACGGAGACATGCGGGAAGCTGGTGGTTATATGGAGAACCGGATGGCCGAGCTCAAGCGCGATATGAATGGCGCGAGTGCCGAGGCAAAAATCGAGATGCAGCAGGAGTTTGACTCGCTCGAAAGAGGCAGTAGGCGCTTGCGCGATGATGTTGACAACTGGAGCGACCGTGTCGGTAACAACTTTGCCGGTTATGCCAGAGACACCCGTGACTACATCAAAGGCCTAGACCTGGACATCGACCTCGACGACAACAATCGCGACTACGACTACAACTAATCCAGTCTAAGACATAGCCTTACCCCCTATACGGAGGCCGGTGGCGAAAGCTGCTGGCCTTTCGTATTTTTTATACGGCCTTCTCCCTACCGAATCTTACATAAGCCCTCTTCGAGAGATCCTATTACCTTCCGGGGGCATGGAGTACGTCACGATCGATCCGAGGTCAGGTAAACGGCTATCTGAGCCCTATCCCCTTACCAGTCCAGCCGAGCTCAATGTAATCTTGGATACAGCCGCCGCGACACAGCGGGAGTGGGCTCGGGTCTCGTCCGACGCAGGCCAGGCGTTCTGTCGCAGGGCGGCTCGGGAGTTGGGCGTCAACGCAGACCTCCTCGCCTCCGCGGCTACGTTGGAGATGGGCAAGTTGCGCCACGAGGCCATCGCCGAGATAGAGAAATGTGCGGCCCTTTGCGATTACTACGCGGAGCACTTACCGCTGCTCCAGCGCGTGCGAAAGGTTGAGATCAGCGGTACTACTAGCTACGTCACCCATCAGCCGCTCGGGACTATCCTCGGGATCATGCCCTGGAATTTCCCATATTGGCAGGCGGTGCGCTTCGCGATTCCGGCCCTGGCCGCCGGGAATGTCGCCCTGCTTAAGCACGCCCCCAACGTACCCAAGTGCGCCGAGCTGCTCGTTGACCTCCTCCGCGACTGTCATGACCTGAGTTTAATCTCCAACTTACGATTGGGCAATCTCGATACAGAGGGCCTCATACATGACTCTCGTGTGGCCGGCGTTAGCCTCACCGGAGGCACCTCCGCCGGGAAAAGCGTCGGTGCCGCAGCCGGTGCGGCGATTAAGCCTAGCGTCTTGGAACTCGGTGGTAGCGACCCGTATCTTGTGTTGTGGGACGCAGATCTAGGCTTGGCTGTCGAAGCGTGTTTTGCCGCAAGGCGTCTAAACTCCGGCCAGAGCTGCATAAGTGCCAAGCGCATCATCGTAGACCGCACGGTCGCGTCGGAGTTCTCAGAGCTTATGCTCGCTAAGGTCCGTGAGCTGAGTTTCGCTCCCGTGAATTCGGAGGACGATGCTGCGCACCATCTCGCGCCCATGGCTAGGGCGGACCTCCGGGACCGTCTACACCACCAAGTACGCGCGAGTATAGACGCGGGCGCTACCTGCATGCACGGTGCTCACGTGCCCGAGGGTGCCGGATTCTACTACCCCGCCACCGTGTTGGGCGGTGTCGTACCAGGGATGCCGGCCTTCGACGAGGAGCTGTTCGGACCCGTATTTGTCCTGATCGAGGCCGCGAATACCGACGACGCTATACGTCTCGCCAACGGGACGCCATTTGGGCTCGGGGCCGCTGTGTTCTCGCGGGATGTCGTTGGCGCGGAGCACATCGCGGCCACGAGACTCCGAGCCGGAGCGTGTTTCGTGAATGATTTCGTGCGCTCGGACCCGCGGATGCCCTTCGGCGGCGTCGGGGTAAGCGGGTACGGTCGGGAACTTGCGCTCGAAGGCTACCGGGCGTTCTGCAATGTCAAGACCGTGTACGTAGCCCACCCACTCCGCCGCTAAGGGTAGTTTCGCAGCAGGTCGCCGCGCGTTCGCAAACCTCCTTCCGTAAGCCTATTTAATAGTTTCAGCAACACGAGCGCCGTGACGTATGCGTCGCCGATCGCGGTGTGTCGCTCGGGGGTGTCGATGTCGTAACTGTGGCACAAGGCATCGAGGCGGTAGGGCTCGGGATTCACGAAGCGCGGCTTGAGCGGGTAGTCAACCCGCATCGCCAGGTCGAAAACGTCGAGCGTCGGGTTAGTCAGGCGCCGACCGGTGTGCTGTGCGACGAGGCGGTTGAGGATGGCCATATCGAATCCCGGTCGGTAGCCCACGATGATGTCGGCACCGAGGTAGGCCACGAGCCGCTCTACGAAAAGATCGGCGGGCATCCCGTACTCGAGCTCGCCGTTCAGGACGCCGTGGACCTCGATGCTTCGCCCGGGGGAGGGTAGGGGTGTGCGGATGCGCCAGTCCACGGCCTGCGCGACACTCAGCTCCCGGTGCTCGACCCGCACCGCCGCAAACGATATGACCTGATCACGCTTGTGGTCGAGCCCCGTGGTTTCGGTATCGAGGACCACCAGTCGCAGGGCTTCGATCGGCGTCGAGGCGGGTTGGGCTTCCTGCGCCAACCTACGCTCGTATTCGGACCAGTACGTCGGGGTAGCGACACGTTTGCGCCTGCGCAAGCTGCGCCACCACGCGTGCACGGCGCCAACGGGATTCCTCACTGCGAGAGCATCTGTAGGGAGAAGCGCATCTTCAGGATGCCTAAAAGATCCTCGATCGGTCGGAAGGTGTTGCGCAGTTGAAGCCGTTCTAGTTTGCTGAGCTCGCGGATCTTAAAGTAGCGCCCGTCGGTACCGTCGCCGAGCCCTTGCCGCGCCCGGAAGAGCATCAGGGTGTCGTAGGCCTGAGCTGCGGCGTGGTAGACCTCGGCGTTGCGAGGCTCGGCCTCGCGGAGGCGGTCGTACCGGTCCACGGTGTTGGGCGGGTCGCCGATCCCGACGTGGAGGCTCAGCACGCGCGCGGCGTCCACGAGGCTCAGCATCGCCCGCTGCTTAATGTCGAAGTCGTCCTTGTGCTCGCCGCTGCTCTCGACGAGGAAGCTGCGGAAGAAGCTCAGCGGCGGGGGGTTGTCGACGGCGGCTTTCGCCAAAAACGCGAGGAAAAGCGTCTCGTTCTGCACGGTCGCGGCCGAGGTCTCGACTAGGCGTCTGCCGAGCGCGAGATCACCAGCGAGCGGGCGGCGGTCCATCAGGGTAGACGCATTCAGCAGATTCACGCCGTTTGGGTTCTTGACCCACTCCACAAGCTGACGCTCCCATTCGCTGATACTGAGGCACCACGTCGGGTTGGCCGCCATCATGTCCCCGACGCAGCGTTCGAATCCAATCTCGGCGAGCGCGGTCGATACGCGCTGCCCGAGGTCAACGTAGAAGTCTTTGGCCTTCGCCAAAACGTCGGGCGAGCCGTCTGCCATCACTAGTGCGTGGTCCTGATCGGTTCGCAGCAACTGCTCGCCGCGAGCCTGGGAGCCGAGACTTAGCCAGCAAAACGCGAGTGCGGGCATCTCGAGGCCCTCCCCCTCCATAGCCGCTAGGCTTAGCGCGATGCAGCGTCTGGCGATCTGATCATTGACTTCGGTCATGATCTTGGCCGCCGAGTACACGCTACCTCGCTGGTCGACGATCGGCCGCAGCCACTGCTCCGCGCGGCTGCGAAGGCGACTGAGCTCCGCCAGCGTGGCGGCCCGGTCGATCTCCGATACGATGGCCGCGGGGCTGTTCCCGAGAGCGAGTAACAGGTCCCGGTTCGTGATCACTCCCAGGACCTTCGAGCCCGCTGATCCGTCGGCGGTGACGACGAGGTGCGAGATGCGGTTGCGGAGCATGATCAGCTGCACCTCGACGACCCTCGGGTCGGCCCTCACGGTCACCACAGGACTCGACATGATCTCCGCGACGGGCTCTGTGCTGGCGTACAGCCCCGTCACCACCATCCGCCGCAGGTCCCGGTCGGTGATGATGCCGATCGGGCGCTTCTTCGCGTCCGTCACCACGATTGACCCGACGCCCGCGCGCGACATTTTTACGGCGGCCTCCTGGACTGTGGTCTCGCTTTTGCACCGCACCGCCTTGCGCGTGAACGCGATGCGGGTCTGGTCCAGGAGCTGCTCCCGGCGCTCGTTGAAGACCGCGTTGACCTCCTGGAGCGCCTCCGATTCGTTAAGCGCCCGGCCGGGGTCTTGTGGCTTAAGCGGATTGCGGATTCCCGCCGCGAAGCTTTGCGTCAGGAAGCGGGCTACCTGGGGGTTGCTCTCGATGAGCGGTTCGAAATCCTCGATCGCGATCGCGTAAAGGAGCGACTCCTCCGAGGCGCGAGCCGTGACGGCGTAGCGCTGATGGGCGATCAAAGGACGGATACCGAACACGTCACCCTCGTCGAGTTGGTCTACTAGTCTGGCGGTTTCATCGTTGCGGAAGATCCGGATGGCGCCCTTGTTGACGACGAAGAATCTTCGCAGTGGCTCGTCGCCCTGCGCGAACACCGTTCCTTGCGGCGGCACGTACTTCACGATCGCCGTCCGGCTCACCTGCGCCAGCTGCTCTTCGGTGAAGTACGAGAACGGCGGATACCCCCGTAGAAAGGCGGCGATTCGCGCGGTGAGCGCGGGGGCGGCACTGGTAGGCTGCATCTCGTGAAGGTAAAAGTCCGATGTGGAAGCGGGCTCACAATCTGCACAAATAACACGGCACCGCGAGCCGACAACGTGGATATTGCGGTATGATTCGACCTCGAACCCCGCGCTTGTCCTCGCTCATTGCCGTCGGCCTCGTTTGTCTTCTCGCGGCCTGCGCCCAAGCACAGTCCTCGGTCCAACCTCAGCCGCTCAGTGTGAGCGTGTACTTCGGCAACAACGCCGTGTGGCAACGGGACCACGTCGTCCAGATCCGGGGACTGGGGACTCCCGGCGTCAAGGTCTCCTTCGCGAGCGCCGATCTCGGCGAGGGCGTAACCAGCGTCAAGGACGACGGCACGTGGACGATTCAGCTTCCGCCAAAACCCGCGGGCGGCCCGTACTCTTATACTCTACGTTCCGGGAAAGATCAACTCATTATCCGTGATGTGTTCTTGGGGGACGTTTTCATCTGCAGTGGACAGAGCAATATGGAGTGGCCCGTAGCCATGACAGACGATGCCCCCGAGGCGCTCACCAAGACCGACGACAAGATCCACCACCTCATGGTGCCGCACGTCTCGGTGGCCGACCGCCGGCGCGAGCCCTCGGCGGAGGCGTTCTGGCAAACAGTCTACCCCGGGCGTACGGAAGGTTTTACCGCGATCGGGTACTACTTCGCCGAGCATCTCCGCCGGACCTACCCCGAGCTCGCGATCGGGATCATCAACGTCTCCTGGGGCGGCAGCCGGATCGAGGCATGGCTCCCGGATGCCACTAACGGCCCTGGTCTCATCGAGGCTTCCGTCGTGAACCGCGCCAGCTGGGCCAAGCTCCGCAACAAGTATCCCGAGGCCTTCGACGACCCCGCCCGCCGATTACCCGTAACCCCCGACAGTCCTGTCGGTCAACCGATTGAACTAGGTAGTAACTGGGAGGGGAGAGGGTTTCCTGAGATCGACGGAACCATGTGGTACGACCGCAAGGTCGACCTGAGCGACCGTCAGCTGGCGGCCGGCCCGGTCTACCTAGTCCTCGGCCCGGTAGACGATTCCGACAGTACCTACGTCAACGGACAACTCGTCGGGTCTACCCTCCAACTCTACAACCAGACGCGGCGCTACGCAGTACCCCCAGGAGTGCTCAAGCCCGGCACCAACCGCATCAACATCCACGTAGAGGACACCGGCGGCGGCGGCGGCCTCACCGCCCCTCAGGATAGCATCTACCTCCAGACCGGCATCGGGCGCGTGGCTCTCGGCCGCGGCTGGGAGATACGTCCCGAGAGCCTCTCTTACGACACTCTCGGTGCCGCAAACCAGATCCCGCAGCGAATCTACAACGGAATGCTCGCTACCCTCCAGCACGTAGCCGCCAAAGGCGTGCTGTGGTACCAGGGCGAGTCCAACGCCTCGTCCCTGGCGGACGCCGATGCCTACGCGGGACAGATCCGCACCTTGCTCGCCACCTTCCGACAGCTTTCCGGCCAGGCGGACCTCCCCTTCGTCGCCGTCGAACTCCCGGAGTTCATGGCCGCTTCCGAGGAGCCGTTTCAACCCTACGCATTCTGGCCCAACGTGCGGCAGTCGACCCGCGCTGTACTGGACTTGCCCGCCACCTCTACCGTCGTTGCCTTCGGCTACGGGAATCCCGACGATATCCATCCCCAGAATAAGCGGCCCGTCGCGCGCCTCCTCGCCGAGGAGATGCAGCGACTCGCGTACGGCATGACCGATGGGCCGACCAACGCCCTTGCCACCGGCGTGAAGCAGGTCGGCCAGACGCTCGTCGTCACATTCGCCGGCACGGGCAGCGGCTTCGAGACCACCGACGGAGAGGCTATCCGTGGGTTCGCCGTCGAGGACGCCTCGGGCTCGTGGCATCACGCGACCGCCGAGGCGATGGACGGTGGCCGGATTCGCGTAGTTGGGCCTGCCGGCAACACCTACCGTGCCGTGGCCTACGCCTGGTCTAACAATCCGGACGAATCAAATCTGTCCAACGGGTACGGTCGACGGGTGGGGAGCTTCCAGCTCTCGACCCAGGAATAGCCGTCGCGTAAGGTGCGTCGCGTGGTTGAGCGGAAGTGGGGCCCGCGCTTAGCGTCACTTCCCTAATGCCACGGCCCGGTCGAAGGCGGCTCTCAGGCCGGCGCGAATGCCCTCGTGGATTCGGCTTTCGCCAAAACTTTCCGTGGCGGCCTCCGTCGTGCCGCCGCGGCTCGAGACGCGCGAGATCCACTCCTCGCAGCTGGCGTCATTGGCCTGGTACAAGTTGATCCCACCGGCGAAGGTCTGGAGCACGAGTAGCTCGGCCTCGCTTTCGCTGAACCCGAGGGCCTTGGCCTCGGCCATCATGGCGCGCATGAAGTAGAATACGTAGGCCGGTCCAGACCCACTCACGGCCGTGGCCGCGTCCAGCATCTCCTCGCGCTCCACGTAGATATGCTTTCCGGTAGTTGACAAGAGGTTCTGCACCATGACGAGTTCTAGGCGCGTCACCTCCGCGGTGCTCGTGTACACCGTCATCCCTTCGCCGACCTGTGCCGGGAGGTTGGGCATGGCCCGGACCACCTTGCTTATCCGCAGTTGTGTGCAGATGGTGGCGAGGGTTACTCCCGCCATGATCGACACGATCACCTGGTGTGCATGCACGTGGTTGCGGATGGAATCGAACAGTTGGGGGGCGTCCTGTGGCTTCACCGCGAGCACGATCAGGTCGCTGCTCGGTACGAGCAGCGCGGCGTCGGCGCCTACGGTCCCGATGTTGCGCATCGCGAGCTGGGCCGCCTTCTCAGCATTTTTCTCGAGTATCCGCATGCCCGCGAGTTGCGTCACGTGCGACCGAAGGAAGCTCTGCGCGTACGTAGCGCCCATGTTACCCCCGCCGATGATCAAGATGTTCATGCGGGCAAGGTTGGCAAAACTTCTGATTCGTGCGCGATGTCGGAGTTTGGATAAGTCCGGGTGCAGTAGCGCTCTCACGATCGGGCGCCTCGTACCTTCGCTGCATGAGAGGGATCGTCTACTACCTGGTCGCCGGAGCGATCGCCGCCGCGGGCGTCTGCCTGGGCGCCTGTGATGCGGGGCGAACGCCCACGATTGAGGCCAATGCCGGAACCGCCGACGCGGAGAGCGGCTCAGGCAAACGTCCCGCCTACGCGCTGGCGATCCACGGGGGGGCCGGCGTCATCACGCGCGACCAAATGTCGGCCGCGTACGAGGCGGAGGTGCGTGCGGTTTTGGCGAAAGCCCTCGACACCGGCGAAGCCATCCTCTCGGCCGGTGGCTCCTGCGAGGACGCCGTGGTCGCGGTGATCTCCTTGCTCGAGGACGACCCCCACTTTAACGCCGGCAAGGGCGCGGTCTTCACCTACGAGGGCACCAACGAACTCGACGCGAGCTTCATGCGGGGGCGCGACCTAAACGCGGGAGCCGTGAGCGGGGTGACTGGCATCAAGAATCCTATCAAACTCGCCCGCCACGTCATGGAGGACTCGGAGCACGTGATGCTCAGCGGCAAGGGCGCCGAGGCGTTCGCGCGCGACTACCGGCTCGAGACCGCTCCGCCGTCCTACTTCCGTACCGAGGCTCGCTACGAATCGTGGCGGCAAGCTCGCGCGGAGTCCGACGCTAAGCCAAGCCTGAGCGAGAACGGGAAGTTCGGCACCGTGGGTTGCGTAGCGCTCGACGGGGAGGGGCACCTGGCGGCGGGTACGTCCACCGGAGGCATGACATTGAAGCGTTGGGGTCGGATCGGCGACAGCCCCATCATCGGTGCCGGCAACTACGCCAATGACGCGAGCTGTGCCGTAAGCGCAACGGGGCATGGCGAGTTCTTCATCCGCTACGCGGTCGCGCACGATATCTCCGCGCGGATGCTCTACGGCGGAGTGAGCCTCGCGGACGCAGCGGATCAGGTTATCCAGGGCAAACTAAAGGACGTCGGCGGCGCGGGCGGCGTGATCGCCGTCGACCGCCTCGGCAACGTCGCGATGCCGTTTAACTCCGAGGGTATGTACCGTGGGTACGCGCGCGCGGGCGAACGTGTCGTGGCGATCTTCGGCGACGAGGCCAGGTAAGCGCGAGCGGAATGCTGATTAGCTGTATTATCCCCTGT
This sequence comes from Saprospiraceae bacterium, assembly GCA_041744755.1. Taxonomy (GTDB): domain Bacteria; phylum Bacteroidota; class Bacteroidia; order Chitinophagales; family Saprospiraceae; genus CALDTK01. The sequence continues at coordinate 142 of JBGTKC010000082.1, read as the reverse complement.
CTCAACGAGCGCTACGAGCTGCCGGCCGTGCTGCGCCTGCTGCAGACTGCCGCCGCGCGCGCGGAGGTAGGACCGGAGATCATCGTCGTCGACGGCGGCAGCACCGACGGGAGCGCCGAGGTGGCTGCGGGCTGGCCGGGCG
>JBGTKC010000081.1:0-2427 GCA_041744755.1 Saprospiraceae bacterium | reverse complement strand
AGTTGGGTGCTGATCCCGGACTGCTCGATGGCGGGGCTGTGGATGAAGGACTTCAATACCTCCGCCTGTCGGGCGGTAAGGCGGGCGATCAGCAGGCCGCAAGCCTTGACGGCCTCCATCCACCCTGCCTCTTCCGGTTTGGTGGTGGCGTAGTAGATGTGATACGGGGTCGACTTCACGGCCCCGACGCCCCGGCCGGCGGCTGTATAGGCGGGACCCGCATGCAGCGTGATCGGCAGATCGGGATTGGGCCGCTCGGTCTGGAAGGCGAACGCAACCCTCGCTCCTGGCTTACCCGCTGCCCGAGCCGATAGCTCAAAGAGCAACGCGACCCGCAGGGCATGCACGGCAGCACATTCAAATTGAAACGTGTCGCCCTGAGAAACCGCAAACGCCGTCACCCGAGCGGGTGCCCGGAGGAGTGATTCTAGTGAGAGCGCGAGGTCTTTGACCTCCGCACCGGACCAGTATTTCGTGGACTGTATAAGATCGCCGCAGACGTAAGCGTACATGCGCGCAAGCTACAATTCACGGCGTTGTAAGACTATTAAACAACTCAAAACGGCTGTCATGCATTAAGCAGCCGCGTATGTTACCTCTTTGACTGCCTTGATGATCTTATCGGCATTCGGCAAGTATTCCTCCACAAAGGGTGCTGCGTAAGGCAGGTTCGTATCCGCGGAGTTGACCCGTGTCACGGGTGCGTCGAGGTAGTCGAAGGCGTACTTCTGGATCTCGTAGGCGATCTCGGCCGAGATTCCGCCGAATGGCCAGCTTTCATCGATGACCACGAGGCGGTTGGTCTTCTTAACCGACTCGACGATCGTTTTGTAATCTAGCGGGCGGATTGTACGCAGGTCGATTACCTCGCAGCTGATGCCCTCGGCCTCAAGCTTCTCGGCGGCCTCCATGGTCGGCAGCATCATCTTGTTGAAGCTCACCAGCGTCACGTCGGTGCCCTCGCGCCGCACGGCGGCAACGCCGATAGGCACGAGGAACTCGCCCTCCGGAACTTCGCCCTCGAAGCCGTACAGCATCTCCGACTCCATGAAGCACACCGGGTCCGGGTCCCGGATCGCGCTCTTGAGTAAACCCTTCGCGTCCGCGGGATCGGTACAGCTCACCACCTTCAGCCCGGGCGTATTCGCCATCCACGCCTCAAACATCTGCGAATGCTGCTGGGCGAGTTGCCCGGCCGAACCGCTCGGGCCGCGGAAGACGATCGGGCAACTGTACTGCCCGGCCGACTGGCTCAGGGTCTTAGCGGCGTTGTTGACGATCTGGTCGAAGGCCAGGATAGCGAAGTTCCACGTCATGAATTCGACGATGGGCTTGAGGCCGTTCATCGCCGCGCCCACGCCGATGCCCGCGAAGCCAAGTTCGGCGATTGGCGTGTCGATCACGCGCCGGGCGCCGAACTCCTCGAGCATCCCTTTGGAGACTTTGTAGGCGCCGTTGTACTCGGCGACCTCCTCGCCCATGAGGAAGACGGTTTCGTCGCGGCGCATCTCTTCGATCATCGCTTCACGAAGGGCGTCGCGGAGGGCAAGCATACGGGCCATATCGGGTATCGTTTTTAGGAGGGGCGAAAGTAGGGCGGCATGGCCGATCCCGAGCAAGGTCGTTTGCGCGCCGCCATTTACAGTGCATTGTGCGACAGTAGACAACTCAGAGCGGGTTTCCGACGTATATAGCAAGTCCCGGTACGATTGTTGACTTTGATCGACGTCGAGTCCCGATCCATTCGCCCGGTACGCGATTGCCCCGGAAACCCTATTCACTATGCGCCAGTCCACCCTGAAGTCCCTCTCCGCCGCAGCCGTCCTGATCTCGGTCCTCGCGGTCTCGGCGTGTAACCGTGGGTACGGGTGCCCGAACGCCATGAATGCGGACGTAGGACAACCAACGCGCGTTAAGTAGGTTCCTGCCCCTATGGCCGACTATCACTCCTTACGGAGCGCCGCCGATTTCGAGGCGCTCGTCGAAAAGTCGCACACCGAGCGCGTCGCGATCCTCAAGCACTCCACCACCTGTCCCGTGAGTTCACTCGCGAAGGCTCGCATCGACCGGGCGCTCGCGACCGACAGTTTGAGCGTACCCGTCTACCTGCTCGACTTGCTGCGGTTTCGGAGTGTCTCAGCCCTTGTGGCCGAGTCGCTCGCCGTCCGCCACGAAAGTCCGCAGTTGATCGTCGTCGAGTCCGGTAGAGCCGTGCAGGCCGCCAGCCACCTCGCCATCGATCCCGCGGCCATCGTCCCCGCCACCGTTTAATCCTTGTCCCCCGAGCGGCGGACCTTCCTCACCGAGGACGGGTCCCGCAGTGTCTACAGCGAGCGTTTTGGCGCAAGCTACCACAGCACCCACGGCGCTCTCCAGGAGACGCAGCATGTTTTCGTCCAGGCAGGATTGGCACACGTCGCCCAGCAC
>JBGTKC010000080.1:0-4056 GCA_041744755.1 Saprospiraceae bacterium | reverse complement strand
TTCTCCCGGACCATCCGCATGTCCTCCCGGGCGATCTCCCAGCCGGCCCGCCCGTCGCGCCAACCGCCGCGCAACACGTAATCCCGGAAGCCGCGCCAAGCCGGGGCTACGTGGCGCTTGGTCCACCCGCCCGCGCGGCCCTCCTCCCGCATGGCGCGGACACTCAGTTCGAGGTAGCGCGCCTGCTTAACCGCGAAGCTCGCGCGCGTCGGGTAGCTGTAGTGCGACAGCCGCCCGCCGATCACCTCGCGCTCGCCATCCCGCGGGGAGACGAGTCGCTCGTGGACGGCGCGATCGTCCCAGCGCGACGCGCCGCGGTGGTAGATACGCCAGACGATGTCGCGGCCCCAGGCCCCGTGCTCGACCCAGTGCCCACAGTAGTTGGTGACCCTCCGCATCCCGAACACATCCTCTGGACGGTCGCGGCGGGTTTTGGCGACAGCCGTCAGCAACTCCGCGTCCGGCACCTCGTCCGCGTCCAGACTCCAGATCCAGTCGTGGGCACACTGCGCCGCGCCCCAGTCCTTCGTCGGACCGTACCCGAGCCACGCGCCGTGCAGGACGCGGGCGCCGGCGGCTTTCGCCAAAACGACCGTGTCGTCGGTCGACCCGGTGTCGACCACGAGGACCTCGTCGCAGTGATCGACCACGGCCGCGACCGTCCGCGCGATGTTGGACGCCTCGTCCTTGGCGATGATGAGTACCGAGAGCACGGGGGCTAAAGTCCGGCGATAAATCCGGGATTCATCAAGGACGCGCGATCGTAGCGCAGGGCCGCGCCGGTCTCCGCGTCGACGACCCGTCGGCCGGCCACTTCCAGGATGCACTGCCCGGCGGCCGTATCCCAGGCCATCGTCGGCCCGAACCGAGGGTACAGGTCGAGGCTCCCCTCGGCAATCGCGCAGAACTTGAGCGCCGACCCCATCGGCACCGCGACGGGGTGGCGGTAGTGCGCCAGGTAGGCCTGCGTCTCGGGGCCGGCGTGGTGGCGACTCACCGCGACACGTAATCCTGAGCGCTCACGCTCGAGGCGCTCGCGGGGCGGGAGGTGCGCGACCTCTCCCATGGCATCTACCCGCTGCACGGCGGGGGCACCACGGTAGGCCACGTACGTCAGGCCTGTCACCGGGGCGTGGATGAGCCCGAGCACGGGTACGCCGTCCTGTACGATCGCCACGCACACACAAAACTCGCCATTGCGGGCCACGAACTCCCGTGTACCGTCGAGCGGGTCGACGAGCCACCACTGCCGCAGGCCCGAGCGCCTCTCGGCGGGCCACTCCACGGCGCGCTCCTCGGAGATGACTGGACAGTCGGGGAGTAGGCCGGCGAGCCCGCGGTGGAGGACTCCATCGGCAGCCACATCGGCGGCCGTAAGCGGGGAGGCATCGGGTTTTGCCGAAAGGCCGATCTCCGCACTTCCGTAAAACCGCATGATCGTGCGTCCCGCGCGTCGGAGGACCGGGAGCGCGATGCGGCCAAGGCCGGCGAGCCGCGCCGGGGAGAAGTCGTGCGCCTGGACCGTAGCCATACCTGCGGGGAGAGTGACGGGGCTAGAGCGAGTTGAAACCTCGGTGACGCGCCTGCCGTAAACCGTCAATCTACAACCACACGATGGTCGCGACTACCAGTAGTTGTACGGCAAGCAAAATGAATAAAAACAGCGCCTGCACGGAGAAGGGACGGATTCGGGCCGATGTATCCCCCGCGGGGTGCGGGTGGTAGTCGGGTGAGATTTGGCTCGGTGGACGGCTCATCATGCGCCACAAGGGTACAGCGAAGGGCTTTGGCTGGCGCCCCCTGGCATTGGGTATTCTGGTCGATTTTTTTGGCGCTAAGCGGCCTTGGCGCCATACGACGAAACTTTCATTCTCGCTGCACGACGCACCAAACTTCCCTGCGTCGCGGCACCTCCGGACTTACTTACTTCGCGGAATATGGCAAAGGTGATCGTAACGGGCGGGGCGGGCTACATCGGCTCTCACACCGTCGTCGAATTGATAGCGGCGGGCCACGACGTGGTCTGCGTTGATAACTTCTTCAACAGCTTCCCGGCTATGTGGCCGCACGTCGAGGCCCTGGCCGGTCGGCCGATCCCACTGTACGACGTTGACCTCGAAGACGCCGCGGCCACGGAGGCGGTCTTCGCCGAGCACGCCGACGCCGACGCCGTGATCCACTTCGCGGCCCGGATCTACGTCGGGGAGAGTGTCGAGAAGCCGATTTTGTACTTCCGTCAAAACCTCAACTCGATGCTCAACGTCATGGACGCCATGGCGAAGCACGGACAGCGCGCCTTCATCTTCTCGAGCTCGTGCTCGGTGTATGGCAACGCCACCGACCTGCCCGTCACCGAGGCTACGCCCTTCGGCGAGGCGGAGAGCCCGTACGCCCGCACCAAGCAGATGGGCGAGCACATCATCCGCGACTTCGTGCGGGCGCATCCGGGGGTGCGGGGCGTGATCCTGCGCTACTTCAACCCCGCCGGCGCCCACGAGACCGGCGAAATCGGAGAGGCCCCGCAGCTGGAACAGACGCACCTCGTGCCGATCATCATGGAGGTCGCCAGCGGGCACCGCGCACGGCTCGCGGTGTTCGGCGACGGCTACCCAACCCGCGACGGGAGTTGCGTACGGGACTTCATCCATGTCTCCGACCTCGGTACGGCCCACACCCGCGCCGTGGAGTACGCGTTGAACGCCGATACCACAACCGAGAATCCGGCCGTTTTCAACCTCGGCGCGGGCGAGGGCGTCAGTATCTTCGAGGCCATCGAGGCCTTCAGACGCGCTACTGGCCTACCGCTACCCTACGAGGTAGTCCCGGCGCGCGACGGCGACGTAGCGGCGATCTACTCCACGACCGAGAAGTCGACCCGCGAGCTCGGGTGGCGCCCGCGCTACTCTCTCGATGACATCATGCGCAGCGCCTGGGCCTGGGAGCAGCGCCGCAAAGACAAGCTTTAAGCCGGATATGCTAGAACAACTCTTCCGCACCAATGAAGCCGCGCAGTCGACGGTCTACGGGGTGCTCATGGCCACGCTGGCTAGCTTCTTCCTGAGCTTCTTGCTCGTGCTCACCTACCGGTTCACGAGCACGGAGGTGGTCGAGCGCCGGGAGTTCCTCCAGGGCATGGCCCTGATCTCGATCGTCGCCACGATGATCATGCAGGCCATCGGTGACTCGCTGGCGCGCGGGCTCGGGATGCTCGGGGCCCTGTCGATCATCCGCTTCCGCACCAGTCTGTCGAGCCCGCGCAACATGTCGTTTATGTTCGCCTCCTTGGCCGCCGGTATTGCCTGCGGGGTATTCGGCTTCACGATCGCCTTCATCGGTACGACGGCCTTCTGCCTCATCGCTGTCGCGCTCCACTATGAGTTCCGCGGCGAGGCTGCCACGACCCGCGGCGAGCTCCGCGTCACGCTCCTCGCCGACGCCGCCGGGGAGCGCGAGGTGCGGCAGGTGTTGCAACGTTACGTGACGCGCCTCCACGTCACCGAGCGGCGCTACAACCTTGCCCGCCCCAAGGCTCCGGAAGTCCCGAGCGCCAATGGGCAGGCCACCGTCGCTGCCATCGGCGCGACCCGCAGGACGGCCGCCCAAACCTCAATCCCCGAGCTCGCCGTGGCTACAACACACGCACCAACAACTAGCGCCGAGCCCGAGGCTCAGGAGATCGTGACGTATCAGTTCCGCATGCGCCCGCAGGCCAGTGAGTTCGACCTCCTGCGCGAGGTGGTCAAGGTCGCCGCGGTGCTCGACCAGCGCCTGCGCTTCACGCACACTCCCGAATCCCTCTAGCCCGTGCGCCCCATCTCCATCTACTCCCTTTTGGCAGTCATCGGCGGCGGCGGCCTACTGTGGGCCAGCTACACAATCGACGTGCGGAGCGTCGAGGTCTTCTACGGGATCGCCTCCACCACCGGGACCGAGATCAACTTCAGCGAACCCGTCGAGGTGCTACAGATCTACGTGCGCGCCGGCGACCTCGTCGACTCGGGCCAGGTCCTGATGCGCGTGGCGCGCGCTACGCGGTCCGCGCGCCTCGCCGACGAG
>JBGTKC010000079.1:0-2680 GCA_041744755.1 Saprospiraceae bacterium | reverse complement strand
GAACGCCGAGTCGCAGTCGTTTTGGAATGCCTTCTTTCACGTTTTTGGACTGAATCGCCGCCGTGTGGCGTCCTTCGAGAAGGCAGTGGACAAGTTGGTCGGCGCGAGCGGTCGCATCGACTGCTTCTGGCCGGGCGTGCTGATGATCGAGCAGAAGAGCCGCGGCAAAGACCTGGAGGCCGCGGCGGGACAGGCATTTGACTATTTCTACGGCCTCGACGAGAAGCAACTGCCGAAGTACGTGCTCGTGTCCGACTTCGCGCAGTTTCAGTTGCGCAATTTGGACAGCGGCGAAACCATCAGTTTTGCGCTCGACGCACTGCCCGACCACATTCAGGACTTCGCCTTCGTCGCCGGTTACGAGGTGCGGGCCGTGCACGAGCAAGACCCCGTCAACCAGGAGGCTGCCGTGCAGATGGGGCGCCTGCATGATCTGCTGCGTGACGCTGGGTATCGGGCGCCGGATTTGGACAAATTTCTGGTGCGGCTGCTGTTCTGCCTTTTCGCCGACGACACCGGCATCTTCGAGCGCGGGAGCTTCGAGTTCTACCTCGAGACTTTCACGGCCGTGGATGGACGAGATCTTGGGATGCACCTCCACCAGGTGTTCGAGATCTTGGACACGCCGCCGGCACAGCGCCAGGGCCACCTCGACGAGGAACTGGCGAAATTTCCGTACGTCAACGGTGGGCTGTTTGCCGGCGGATTGCGTACAGCCGCCTTCGACTCGCGCATGCGCACGGTGCTGCTGGAGGTTTGTCGGCTCGACTGGGGCAAGGTGAGCCCGGCCATCTTCGGCTCTATGTTTCAGGCGGCCATGGACCCGGCCGAGCGTCGTGAACTCGGGGCGCACTTCACGAGCGAGGCCAACATCATGAAGCTGCTCGGGCCGCTGTTCCTCGACGAGTTGCGCGCCGAGGCCGAGGGCTTCATCCGGGCGGATCGCGGCAAGACCGGCATGGCCGGCCGCACACAGCTCAAGGGCGCGATGACGAAGCTCGCGAGCTACACCTTCCTTGATCCAGCCTGCGGATCGGGCAACTTCCTCATCATCGCCTACCGCGAGTTGCGCCGTCTCGAACTCGAGCTCGTCGTGGCCGACCTGGAGCGCTCCGGCCAGCGCCTCGAGGTTTTTGCGGAAGCGGACATTGACGTGGCGCAGTTCCTGAAGTGCAGCGTCAACCAATTTTTCGGGTTCGAGTACGAGGGCTTCGCGGCGCGCGTGGCGGAGACGGCGCTGTGGCTCGTGGACCACCAGATGAATCTGGAGGCGAGCGCGCGTTTCGGGAAGTACCTACCGCGCATCCCGATCGTGAGCAGTCCGCATATCGTGCATGGAAATGCTTTGCAGCTCGACTGGGCGACGGCGTTTGAGGAGGCGCAGCCGGAGGGCTTTAGTTTTATTCTGGGCAATCCGCCTTTTGTAGGGGCGAAGTACCAGAGTGCGGCGCAAAGGGTGGACTTGCGTCAAAACCTGCACGATGTGGCCAGCGCCGGGCTGCTAGATTATGTGACGGGCTGGTTCGTCAAAAGTGCACGGTATGTGGCGGCGCACCCGAAGTGTCGCGTGGGCTTCGTGTCGACCAACTCGATTGCACAGGGTGAGCAGGTGGGTGTGCTGTGGGAGGCGCTGTTCGGTCTCGGGATGCAGGTACACTTCGCGCACCGCACGTTCGCGTGGCACAATGAGGCGGCGGGCAAGGCGGCCGTCCACGTGGTGATCGAAGGGTTTGGCGTCCCGAATGAGAACAAGAAGCGGCTGTTCAGCTACCTCGACATCAAGGGCGAGCCGCTGGAGACGGTGGTGGGGAATATCAATCCTTATCTGGTGGAAGGGCCGGACGTGGCGATTACGAGGCGGTCGAAGCCTATATGTGATGTGCCGGAGATGTTGAGCGGGAATCAACCGATTGATGGGGGGCAGTATTTATTTACCCCGGAAGAAAAGATGTCATTCGTTGACCTAGAGCCACTTTCTCAACTATACTTCAGACGTTGGTATGGAGCGTATGAATTCCTGAACGGAATCGAACGGTGGTGTTTATGGCTAGGAGACGCGCTTCCTCAAAACCTGCGAGCGATGCCTCATGCTCTGGCTAGAATTGAAGCCGTAAGAAGCAGTCGAAGCGAAAGCAAACGAGCATCCACCAAGAAGTTAGCTGGCACGCCTACGAGATTTCAAGTCGAAGTGTTTCCTACTGAACCCTATCTCGTAATACCAGAGGTCTCCTCTGAACGCCGAAAGTTTATTCCACTCGGCTACATGCAACCGAATGAGATCGCGAGCAACAAATTGCGAGTGTTGGAAGGGACGGGTCTGTACGGACTAGGTGTGTTGAGTTCGACAATGCACAATGCCTGGGTGCGCTACGTTTCAGGCCGACTTAAAAGCGACTACCAGTACTCCGTAAAAGTAGTCTACAACAACTTCCCCTGGCCGACGCCCTCCGAGCGCCAACGTGCCGCGGTCGAGGTGGCTGCGGAGGCCGTGCTCGAGGCGCGGGTGCCTTTCTTCCAAAGCGGCGCTACACTAGCTGATCTGTACGACCCGCGTTCGATGCCGTCGGTTTTGGCGAGAGCCCACGCTGAGTTGGACAAGGCGGTGGATCTGGCGTACCGACCGCAGGCGTTCGTGGATGAGCGGCGGCGGGTGGAGTATTTGTTTGAGGTGTGGGGGGCG
>JBGTKC010000078.1:0-5085 GCA_041744755.1 Saprospiraceae bacterium | reverse complement strand
CACCGGCGGCTGGATCGCGCAGACGCTCGGCAACCACGACTTCGCCCGGATGACGAGCCGCTACGGCAGCGCCGATGTGCGCTACCGCGCCCGCTCGTCGAAGCTGTTGCTTACCCTGCTGGCCACCTTACGCGGGACGCCCAACTTCTACCAAGGTGATGAGATCGGGATGCTCAATCCGCCGCTTGCCGACGCGTCCCTCATCGACGACATCGACGCGCGCAACTACTACTTCGCGCACGCCCCGGACCTCGATGAAGACGGCAAACTGAATCTCCTCGCCAACATCGCCGCCGAGGGTCGCGACAACGCGCGCCACCCCGTGCAGTGGGACGCGACGCCCCACGCCGGCTTTACGACGGGCGAGCCGTGGCTGCGCGTCCACCCGGACTTCGCAGACCTCAACGTCGCGCAGCAGGAGGCAGACCCCGATTCGGTGCTACACTACTTTCGGAGCTTATTACGCTTCCGCAAAACGCAGGCGGCATTGGTGGGAGGGAGCTTCGAGTTGGAGGCCGGGACGCGCGAACTGCTCGCCTTCCGCCGCCGGTACGGGGATACGGAGCTGCGCTGCGCGTTTAACTTTTCGGACGTGGCGCAGGCCTTCGAGACCGGTGGCGATATCCTCTTGAGTAATGTCGGCGCGCCTGAGGCCGCGCGGCTCGCGCCCTGGGAGACGCGGGTTACGGCCTAAACGTGCCGAGGCCCCGCGGCATCGGCGATCCAGGCACCACTACATGCCCTGCCGGACGGGTCTGAGTGCACGGCGGGAGCGTCACCAACGTTCGGGCCGCCGCAGCATATATTTGGCTAAGTTCGCTGCTTGCGGAAGCCTCCTCCGTGAGGCTTCCGCCACAACGGATCGTCTGGCACACGCTCGACCCCTCGCCTAAACCCGCCCCTCCATGGCCCCCCGTCCCAAACACTCCCAGGCGCACCTCTCGGCGTACTGGAGAGAGAATCTGAAGTACCTCGGGATCCTGCTCAGCATCTGGTTTGCCGTGAGCTTCGGCGCGGGCATCCTGTTTGTGGAAACCTTTAATAAGATCCGCATCGGCGGCGCGAAACTCGGGTTCTGGTTCGCGCAGCAAGGTTCGATCTACGTGTTCGTCGTCCTCATCTTCGCGTACATCTGGCTCATGAACCGCCTCGACCGCAAGTACGGCGTCGCCGAGGACTGAGCATCGCCGGCCCAGCAGAACCCTCTTCCGACCCGCTGTACCCCCACCCGCCCATGTCAGTACAAACCTGGACCTTCATTCTTGTTGGTCTCACCTTCGCGCTCTACATCGGGATCGCGATCTGGAGCCGGGCCGGCTCCACGAAGGAGTTCTACGTCGCCGGCGGCGGCGTCTCCCCGCTCGCCAACGGCATGGCGACGGCTGCGGACTGGATGTCGGCGGCGAGCTTCATCTCGATGGCCGGCATCATCTCCTTCGCCGGCTACGACGGCGCGGTCTACCTCATGGGCTGGACGGGGGGCTACGTCCTGCTCGCGCTGTTGCTGGCGCCCTACCTCCGAAAATTCGGCAAGTTCACCGTGCCGGACTTCATCGGCGACCGCTACTACTCCAACACGGCCCGCACCGTGGCCGTGGTCTGCGCGCTACTCGTGAGCTTCACTTACGTGGCCGGGCAGATGCGCGGGGTCGGGGTGGTATTCTCGCGCTTCCTCGAGGTAGACATCACGCTCGGGGTCGTTATCGGGATGGCGATCGTGTTCTTCTACGCCGTACTTGGGGGCATGAAGGGGATCACGTACACGCAGGTTGCCCAGTACTGCGTGCTGATTTTTGCCTTCATGGTGCCGGCCATCTTCATCTCGATACAGATAACTAATAATGCCATCCCGCAGCTTGGATTTATCGGCAGCGTCAACGACGGCTCGGGGATGGCGCTACTCGACAAGCTCGACGGCCTGAGTGCCGAACTCGGGTTCGCGGAGTACACCGACGGCTCGAAGTCGATGATCGACGTGTTCTGCATCACGCTGGCGCTCATGGTCGGCACGGCCGGCCTCCCGCACGTGATCGTGCGCTTTTTCACGGTGCCCAAGGTCAAGGACGCCCGCACCTCGGCGGGCTACGCCCTACTCCTGATCGCGATCCTCTACACGACGGCCCCGGCCGTGGCGGCCTTCGCGCGCACGAACCTCATCGCCACGGTGAGCAATCAGCCCTACGACGAGATGCCGACCTGGTTTAAGAAGTGGGAGGGCACCAAGCTCATCACCTTCGACGACAAAAACGGCGACGGCATCATCCAGTACGTCGGCGACAAAGAAGCCAACGAGCTCACGATCGACAATGACATCATGGTGCTCGCCAATCCGGAGATCGCTGGACTGCCCAACTGGGTAGTGGCCCTCGTGGCCGCCGGCGGCCTCGCTGCCGCCCTCTCGACCGCGGCCGGCCTCCTGCTCGTGATCTCGACCTCGATCTCGCACGACATGATCAAGAAGCAGTTCAACCCAAATATCTCGGAGAAGAACGAGCTGCTATCGGCACGCCTCGCCGCCGCGGCCGCCGTGGTCGTGGCCGGCTACTTCGGGATCAACCCACCGGGCTTCGTGGCAGCGGTCGTGGCCCTGGCCTTCGGGCTCGCGGCGGCGAGCTTCTTCCCGGCGATCGTCCTCGGGATCTTCGACCGCCGCATGAATCGCCAGGGCGCCGTGGCCGGGATGATCGGCGGGATCTCACTGATGCTGTTCTACATGATGCGCTACAAGCTGCAGTGGTTCGGGGTCACAACGCCCGACCAGTGGTGGTTCGGGATCAGTCCCGAGGGCTTCGGCACCATCGCGATGCTCTTCAACCTCTCGATCTCCCTGATCGTGAGCCGCATGACGCCCGCGCCCCCGCTCGAGATCCAGGAGCTGGTCGAGAGTATCCGCTACCCGCAGGGTGCCGAGGTGGTAAGCGGGGTGCACTAGGCAAGCGGCCGTCCCCTTCCCCCGAAATTGCCGCAGCGTACCTCGAGGATGCCCGCAATCACGCATGGCTATAATCCCTCACTTACGCCCGAAGCCTCGATCCCGAGAGACCTAGGTTTGCACCCCGCTTAGCTCCCTCATGACCAACAACGACATCCTCCGCCGCCTCCGCTATACCCTCTCCCTCAACGACGAGGCCGTGGCCCACCTCTTCGAACTCGGCGGGCAGCGCGCGCACCTCGACGAAATCGACCGCTGGACCCGCCCCGACGAGGACCCGGACCGCGAGCCCCTCAACGACTATGCCCTGGCCACCTTCCTCAACGGCCTCATCGTCGACCGGCGCGGCGCTACCCAGAATGCCCCCACCGAGACCGAGGAGCGCCTGAGCAACAACGACATCCTGCGCAAGCTCAAGATCGCCTTCGCGCTGCGGTCGAATGAGATGCAGTCCATGTTTAGCCTTGCCGGCAAAACCGTCGGCGAGCACGAGATCACGGCCTTATTTCGCAAGCCTGGCACGTCCCAGTTTCGGGTGTGCAATGACCAGTACCTGCGGTGGTTTTTGACGGGCCTGCAGAAGAGCTACGCGTAGATCGCACGTGATACGCTAGCTTGCTGCCATGCGCACGCTACAGCACCTCACCTACGCCTCCGCCCTCGTCTGCGGTCTCTTCCTTACCCAGGCCTGCCGCTCAGGCCAGGAGTCTCAGGTTTTGGCGCAAGCCGAACCCACCACCGCCCTCGCGCAGCCGCCCGCAGATACCGTCGTGCCCGGCCGCTGGACGCCTGAGCGCGCGCAGGCCTACTTCGACGCACGTCCGATTCCACTGGGCGCCAACTACAACCCGCGCTCGACGATCAACCAGCTCGAGTTCTGGCAGGCGGAGACCTTTCCGCTCGCGCTCGCCGAGGCCAGACAGGAGCTCGGGTGGGCGCGCGACATCGGGATGAACTCCATGCGGGTGTACCTCCACGACCTGGCCTGGGAGCAGGATTCGACCGGCTTCCTCGACCGCGTCGACGCCTACTTGGGCGTGGCTGACTCGCTCGGGATATCGACGACGTTCGTCATCTTCGACGCCGTGTGGAATCCCGTTTCTAAACTAGGTACACAGCCTACCCCACGACCGCACATCCACAACTCCGGCTGGGTACAGAGCCCTACGCAAGCGCGACTCACGGCAGACGGGCGCAACTACCCCTTCTTGGAAAGCTACGTCAAGAGCCTACTGCGGCGCTTCAAAACCGACGAGCGCATCTACATGTGGGACCTCTACAACGAGCCCGACAACGACAACTTCGGGAAGTTCCCAGGGGAGGACTCGGAAGGGAAGGGCGACCGGGTCTTCCCGCTCCTGGTGGCCACCTTCGGCTGGGCGCGCGAGGTGCAGCCGAGCCAACCGGTGACCGCGGGCGTGTGGATCAACGATGTCTCGGATGAGGCGAAACTCGGCCGCTTTAACCGCTTCCAGCTCAACAACGCCGACATCATCACCTTCCACCACTACGGCCCGCCGGAGCAGGCCAAGCCCTACCTCGACCTAAAGCGCTACGGGCGCCCGCTGGTCTGCACGGAGTACGTGGCGCGCGGCAACGGCAATGGCTTCCTCAACATGCTCCCGGTCTGGGTCGACAACAACATCGGCGCCTACAATTGGGGCCTCGTCGACGGCAAGTCGCAGACCAAGTACCCGTGGAACAGCTGGGACTCGACCTTCACGACCGAGCCGACGGTGTGGCACCACGAGGTATTTCACGCGGACGGGAAGCCGTATGATACCAAAGAGGTAGCGGTGATCAAGATGGCGGGGAAGAAATTTAATCGGTGAGGCCTGCGGCGCTGGGCCTCCGGCGGGAAGCCTCCGGCGGGAAGCCTCCGGCGGAGAGCCTGCGGCGTTAGCTTAGCCAGCGCTGCCCAGAGCGTCCCCCAAAGCCTTCGCGTCCTTCGCGTTTCTTCGCGCCTTCGCGTTGAAAACCCTTCCGAAGAGCGAAGCGATACAAAATCTCCCTTATGACGACCATCCAGCCCGGCCACCCCGCCCCCGCCTTCTCCGCCCCCGACCAAACCGGCGCCACGCGCTCCCTCTCAGACTACAGCGGCAAGAAGCTCGTGCTCTACTTCTATCCCAAGGATGATACGCCCGGTTGCA
>JBGTKC010000077.1:0-21795 GCA_041744755.1 Saprospiraceae bacterium | reverse complement strand
GTGGCTTTGGCGGCCTTTACGACGCCGTCCTCAGTAGCTTCGGCAGCGTCCTCGAGGCCTTCCTCGGTGGCATTGGCAGCTTTCACAGTGCCATTTTTGGTAGCCTGCGCAGCAGCGTCTTCGGTCTCTTCTACGATCGTGTCGCCAATCTCTTCCGCACGATTGATCACCTTCTCACCAGAGTCGTCGCTACGGATGCCGTCGGTGTTGTTCATCTCTTCGGCGTCACGCACGGCGCCGTCCTCGAAGAGCTCCTTATCGTTCGGGTCATCGGAGTCGTCCAGGAAGGGAAGGTCGTCGGAGAGCCCATCTTCAGGTTCCTCGGTATCCATACCGGTGGCAGTTGTGGTCGTCGTCGAGGCGGGTTTGGTACCGTACTCACTCGGGGCAGCCGGCATCTCGTCGACCGTGAACCCCTGCTCGAGAGGTGCGGTCTCCGTCTTGGAGGTGGTGCCCTCTACGGTCCGCATGCCCGGGAGATCCATATCGGGAGTTCCGGCGTCCTCGGCGGGGAGCTGGTCCATGTCGGGGTTGCCGTTGGGCTGCACAGCGCGCGTAGTAGTGGACTGCGTCTGATCTGTCTCGCGGGCAGTCGGCGTGGTCTGCGCGGAGGCCGTAACGGCGAATGCGCTGATCGCGAAGGAGGTTAGGATTGCTTTAGTCATAGTATTATGGGTTTGGAAGTGAATGTTATAAACTCATTTGGGGTTCATCCTAAGTAAGTATCCTTCACATCGTGACACAATTAAGTTATTCATCGTGAAGAAGACCGAGCCAATAGCGTCTCTCTCAATTGCCTCGCGATATGAGGTAGCCGCAATACTCGCCCGGCGTCATCGGTTGCGATGGGACTCGGCTACCACCGGACCGGGGACAAGTTTTAGCGAAAGCCGAGCCTACCCGCACCGCAGGCCAACTCCCGCCGCAGGCTAGATTTGCCCCCCATGCACCTCGCCCTCCACCACCACACGCTCCACCTCAAACAGGCCTTCACGATCTCGCGCTCGACCCGCACCGTACAGCGAACCACGGTCGTGGAACTCTCCGACGACGAGGGTAACCAGGGCTACGGCGAGGTAGCCGACAACGAGTACTACACCCAGGCCCACCCCGAGACCGTCGACGTATGCTTGCGCAAGGTCGTCGGCATCCTCGCCGAGGCCGACCCCGACGACCCGGCGGCGCTGTACGCCACGTGTGAGTCCCACGTCGACGGCAACTATTTTGCGCTTAGCGCCCTCGACATGGCCGCGCACGACCTCGCCGCGCGCCGCGCCCGGCAGCCGCTTTACGTGCACTGGGGCTTCGATTGGGAAGACGCCAAGATCCCGGTGTCCAATTACACGCTCTCGATCGACGGCCCGCAGGCGGTTTTGGCGCAAGCCCTCGCCAACCCGTGGCCGAGCTATAAGGTCAAGCTCGGCGGGGCACACGACATCGCGACGATCGACCTCCTGCGCCGTGAGTTGCCCGACACGCAGCTGTGCGTGGACGCCAACACCGGCTGGACCGACGGGGAGGCTTTCGCCAAAACCCAGCAGCTCGCCGCCCTCGGCGTGGCCTTCATCGAGCAGCCGAAGGCGCGTGGGGCTTTCGCCAAAACCCAGGAGTTGCGCGTTCTGGCGAAAGCCGAACTCGGTGACGCCGCCCCGCCGATCATCGCCGACGAGGATTGCCAGACCGAAGGCGACGTCGCGAAGTGCGCCGGCGCCTACGACGCGATCAACATTAAACTCTCCAAGTGCGGCGGCCCGACGCCCGCCCTGCGCATGGTGCACGAGGCGCGTCAGCTCGGGCTCGGCGTCATGTTCGGGTGTATGATCGAGTCGAGCTTTGCCATCGGTGCCTTACGCCACTTCGCGTGCGTGTCCGACTTCATCGATCTCGATGGGCACCTGCTGGTGAAGGACGACATCGGACGGGGCATCGAGTTCTTATCGGACGGACGCCCGGCGCGGCCACAGGGCATCGGGAGCGGGGTGGCGTGGAGGTAATGGCGTACCTTGGCTTCATGTCCGTAACGTGGTCCGTAGAGTGTGACACCCCTCCAGAAGCCGTGGCCTCCGTGCTCAAACTCGGCCCTTCGCGCCCGAACGTGCACGTCAAGCCTAAGCGGCGGATAATGCGGGATAAATTCATCCAGTTATGCGTTGATTACCCTGAGGTACAGGCAGAACTGCTTCCGGATGGCACATTGGAACTCATGTCGCCATTGGTGTTTGATTCAGGTAGGAAAGAGAATCGGGTCTCCGGACTGCTGTTTGTCTGGTGGATGAAGAGCCGACTCGACGAATCGCAGGACCCCGCCGCGTAGCTTCGCTCCATGCAGAACGCGTCACGCATCGCACTCGCGACCCTAGTTTTGGCGCAAGCCGTCTGCCTGCCCGCCCAGAACTCCCCCTTCCTCGACAGTCTCTTACACACGCTCCCGATCTTTCGCGACTCGATCGCCCCGAAGCTCGAATCCTTCGAGTTACAGGTGCTCTACAGGCCGCTCTACGGCGCGGACTCCGGACGGACGCAGCGCTGGCAGGTCGACCCCGAGCGGTACTACTACCCCGCGAGCACGGTGAAGCTGCCGGTGGCGGCGCTGGCCCTGGAGCAGATCCACCTCATGGGCGTCGTTGGGCTCACGAGCGATTCGCCGATGAGCGTGGATTCGGTCCGGACGCCACAGTCGAGCTCCCGAGAGCGCATCGGGGCCCCGGGCCAGCTCGCGACCGTCGGTGGGCACGTGCGCGACATCGCGGCGGTGAGCAGCAACGAGGCTTACAACCGGCTCTACGAGTGGCTCGGGCAGCGGTACATCAATGAGGCGCTGCACCGCCGCGGCTACCGCACCAAGATCATCCACCGCCTCGACGTCACGGGCTTCGACTCCACCGAGAACCGCTTCCTGCCGCCGGTGACCTTCCGCCACGCGGTGACGGGCGACACGGTGCTGTACAGAGGGGCGGCTTTCGCCAAAACGCCTTACCGCGAGCCCCGCACTCACGCCGTCAAGGGTACAAGCTACTACTCGTACGCCCTCAAGGAGACCATCGACGAGCCCTTCGACATGTCGGGCAAGAACTTCCTCGGCCTCGAGGACCTCACCGATGTGGTCCAGAGCATCGTCGCGCCGGAGACGGTCGACCCCGCCAAGCGCTTCGCGCTCGACTCCGCCGACCGCGCCATGCTGGTCCGCGCCCTGCGCACGCCCCCGCGCGGGAGCGACAACCCCGGCGACCGGGACAAACCCGATGGCTACGTCAAATTCCTCTACTACGGTGGCGCGGGTGCCTTCGAGGCGGGCGGTCCGGTGATCTACAATAAGGTCGGTGACGCCTATGGTACCCTCACCGACGCGGCGCTGTTCGAGGACCCGGCTACCGGGCGGCGCTTCATGCTGGCCGCCACGATGTTGGTCAACGGCAATGGCGTTTTCAACGATGGCAACTACGAATACGAAACCATCGGCTTCCCCTTCCTGGCGGCGCTTGGCCGGGCGGCGTTCGAGCGGATCCACTGAGTGCAGCTCCGAGCGTGAGCCGATCCGGGAGCCGCGAGCACCGTGTGGGGAGCGACCTAGATCTCAATTGACTGTCATAAAGGAGAGGGTCCCAAATTCCAACAAAGATTTGGCGAGTGTCTAGGAACGCCAGCTTGATGACCCTCTCCGGCCATCAAATACAGCCCTTTAATTGGCGTATATGGTTGATTAGCGAATGATTAAGCTTGTCGCCTAGTTTGCGAAAACCTGGTTCGAACCCTCAGTAGGCCGAACACTAAGGCGGGAGAAAGTGCTGTACGAGACGATCTCTGGACGAGCCTACCTTCTACGGTAGATGAGCCCAGCGTGTAGACCCCAACATTCCAAGCACACTTTAAACCGAAAGAACAATGCGTTCCAAGTTATTCATTTTCGCTGCCGTGGCAGCCTTCGGCCTCGGCTTCGCCTCTTGCGACGAGGACAACGACCAACTCATCGACGTCGAGCTCAACGACGAGCAACTACTCGTAGCCAGCAACACCAGCGGCAAGCTCATTAAAATCCAGACCGGTAAGCTCAACGAGCCCGATCGTAAGGACATCACCGTCCCTTACGCCGACGGTGACGGCATCGGCCTGCGCGGTGATGACCTCATCTCCACGAACCGCTCCGACAATAAGATCCACCTCCTCAACGACGTGTTTGACAAGGAGAACGAAGGGGCCGTCCGCGTGGAGACCACTTCCGGCGAGACGATCAGCAACGCCCGCGGCGTGGCTGTCGACCGTGAGCTCGGTGGCACCAATGTAGCCGTAGCCCAGTCCGGCAGCGCGGCCAACGGAAACGTCAACAAGATTTTGCTTTACCGCGCTGAGCGCAGCGACCTCGAGCTCAAGGCCGAAGTCACCGTCGACTTCGCCCTCTGGGGCCTCGAATGGGATGGATCGACTTTGCTCGCCGTCGTGGACATGAGCGACTCGGTGGCTGTGTTCGAGAACTTCGACAAGGCTACGACCGGCACATTAGAGCCGACCTACTTCTTCCGCGTCGAAGGCCTCACCCGTACCCACGGTATCGCCTTTGGGAAAGATGACGACATCCTCATCCTCACCGACATCGGGGCCTCCACAGACGCCACCGTCGACGACGGTGCATTCCACTTCGTGAAGAACTGGCGCGGTGCCGCCCGGGCCGACGCTAAGAGCAAGAACGTGCTCGAAGCTAGCCGCCAGGTGCGCGTCGCCGGCATGGCTACGTTGCTCCGCAACCCAGTGGATGTCGCCTACGACGACGACAACAATCGCATCTACATCGCCGAGCGCGCCACGGACGGCGGCCGTCTCCTCGCTTTCGAGGTGCCGACCGCGAACGGTTCGCCAGCCCCGGTCTTCAACGAGAAGGTCGCTGGTGCTTCGAGCGTAGAGTACCGTGACTAAATAGCTAGCGCACTAAGTTTTGGCGCAAGCCGAAGCTTAATCAAAGCCCTCACTTCACCGCCGGTGGAGTGGGGGCTTTCACGTTTTGGCGCAAGCCCTTGTGCAATCATTTAGGAATGGGCATCAATGGGGCAAACCTGCCGCATGTCTACCGCTACGTACATCCGCCTCGACGCCCCCTGCCACGTCGATCCGGCAAGCTTCGTCGTGC
This sequence comes from Saprospiraceae bacterium, assembly GCA_041744755.1. Lineage (GTDB taxonomy): Bacteria > Bacteroidota > Bacteroidia > Chitinophagales > Saprospiraceae > CALDTK01. Next base: position 16,676 of record JBGTKC010000077.1, on the reverse strand, counting down.
TCGCCGGCAGTCGCTACTGCGGTAGTTGCGCTAAGCCCGTGCACGACTTCACGCGTTACACCGACGCCGAACTCCTCACCGCCCTTCGAGCGCAGCCGCTGGGCTGCGGCAGTTTTCGCGCAGACCAACTCGACCGTAACCTTGCCGAGACCGAGCTGCGCGACCGCGGCTGGAGCCTGGCGGCCATCAGCGTCCTGCTGGCGCTACAGCTCTTCTCCGCCGACTACCTCGGAGCCCAGACGCCTACAACGCGTGCGCCGATGGAGGTGTCTGTCGCGCCGAAAGAGGGCGAGGTTCCTTTCGGCAAAACGCAGGTCACGGTCTTCGATGAACTCGGGGAGCCGCTAGGCGGGGCCAACGTGCGCGTGCTCGATATCGGTGGCGCACTGCTCGGAGGTACGGCGACCGATACCTGCGGGCGGGTGACGGTAGACCTCCCGTCCGGGGCGCACGCCATCGAGGTAACCTACATCGGGTTGCAAACTGCAACCCTAGAGGCGATTCCGAGTCAGGTATGCGAAGTCGCGATGGAGAGCGTGGCTAGTACGCTGGCGGAGGTGGTGGTGGTCGCGTATGGTAGGGGCGGCGACTGGGCCGGTGGCTACTCGGTAGGCGTCACGACGGTAGCGCGTGAAGAAACCCTGATGCTCCAATCCCCCGAAGCCCGCGGCGTCTACCCTAACCCTTCTCCTGGCCAGACCACAGTCCCGCTTCACCGACCTGGTCGCCGCGCGCAGCTCGTCAATATCTACACGGCGCAGGGTCGGTTGCTGAGTAGCAAGCCCGTAGACCCAGAGCAGTCGAACGCTAGCATCTCGCTGCCCCCGGGATCGCCGGCCGGCAGCTACCTCGTCGAGGTGCTCTACACCGATGGCATGGGGACGGCCTACCCGTGGGAGGTCATTTGGTGAGGGTTGGCCGTGCGTAAAACCGCCGCACCAGATCCGCCGACACCGGAGCGCTCGGGGCGAACTCCGTGCTTGCGTCCCCGTGCCGGCGACCCTCGCGCTCGCCCTGGCCGTAGCCCATGAAGCTGGGCCACTTCCAGAGAAATATGCCCTCGAGGCGCTCGCTCTCCGAGGCGGCGCGGAGCAGGGCCGCGTAGCAGCGCGCCTGGGCCACCGTGTCGGCGGCGCGACCGTCGACGCCGGCGTGGGGATTCTGCCAGGCCCGCGTGACGGAACGGTAGCCGACCTCGGTGAGCCACAGCGGTCGGCCGGCTTGGGCGCTCACCTCGTCCGCCATCCGCATCCACGTCTGTGCGCCCTGTAGCAGTTCGGCGTCCGTCGGGTCGGGTTTTGGCGAAAGCGGATAATAGCCATTCAACCCAATCGCGTCGAGCTCCGCCCAGAAGGCGATGCCCTCGAACTCCTCGCCCCAGTTGGCGGCGTAGGTGAGGGTGCCGGGGTACACGGTTCGGATCTCGGCAATCAGCTTTCGCCAAAACGCGGGGTGCTCCAGCGTCGCGTACGTGAGTTCGGTGCCGATGCATAGGGCCGCCACATCCTCGGCGGCGGCCATCTGGGCGTAGTGCAGCATCCAGGTGCGGTAGTGCCCTAGGAAGGCCTCCCAGTCGGCCTCCTCGTCGAAGTCGATAGAGCCGGGCCAGCCGTCGCGCAACCAGATCTGTGGCTTCAGTAAGACCCGCCAGCCCCGGGTGTGCACCTTCCGGATGGCGGCGATCACGGCCTCGTCGGTCTCGCTGCCGAGGCGGTCGGGGATGGGCAGGGCCGCGGGCGTGCGCGCGTCCCGCATGAAGGTGTAGGGCACGATGGCGATGGCGTCGACGTGCAGCCGGGCCAGGCTATCGAGCGAGGCTTCCGTGGCCTCGCCGCCGTAGCCGCGGATGCCGTCGTAGCCCTCGTGCGCGAAGGTCATCCCGCGCCACGCGAGGGCGGCGGGGGCCGCGATGTCGACAGCGGTCGCATCTGGCCCCGCGGGCGACTCAGGCGCGGCACGCCTGCACATGCTCGCGAGCAGTACGACCGGGAGTAGCCAGAGGCCCTGAGCGGCAGTTGTCATGGCGCAAAGGTGGTCCCTACTGGCCGAGCGGCTAATGTTTCATTGTAAAGCAGCATTCATGCCGCGGGGTACGTTGCGGAGTGTGGGCCAGTCCCTACCTTGTCGTTATCGATGGAGCCTTACCCTCGCCGCCTCCTTCACGTTCTCGTCGGGCTGCTCTGCGCTGGCGCGCTGACCTCGTGCAGCATCTGGGACGCCGGTCGCGCCGACGAAGTGCCAGCAGAGGCGCTGGGGATGCGGCCGGTGTACTTCGCGCCGGATAGCGCCAACGTGATCTTCTCGGACGCCCCCCGCGCCCTACAGAATGGCACGGGCGTGGTGACGCTCGATGACCTACTCTTCGTGATCGACCAGGGGCTCGGGGTGCACCTCTTCGACAATCGTGCGCCGAGCCAGCCCGTGGCCCTCGCCTTCATCCACATACCGGGGATCGCGACCCTCACGGCCACCCCGGGCCGGCTGTACGCCAACAACTTCGGAGACCTCGTCACCATCGACATCGAGGACCCCCGCAACGCCCGCGTCATCGACCGGGATGCGGGGCTCTTCAGACAGCCGCTCGACTTTCCGGAAGGATTCATCGGGTTCTTCGAATGCTACGACCCCGCCCGCGGACGATTGATCCGCTGGGAGGAGGCCACCGTGACGAGACCCGAGTGCCGCATCAATTTCTAAACCCACCTATCCGCTCCACCATGAAGTACTTCAACACCTTGCTCCTCGCCGGCGGCCTGTTCGCCCTCGGCGCCTGCTCCGACGATACGAACGGTTTCGGGAGTACCGACCTCAACCCGTTACCCGCCGCGATCTCGGGTTCGTACACGCGCCTGCTGTCGGTGGGCGGCTTCCTGTACGCCGTCGACAACACGAGCATCATCACGTACGACATCTCTAATAAGGACAATCCCGTCGAGGTCAACCGCACGGACGTTGGCCTCGCCGTGGAGACGATCTTCCACCTCGACGGCAACCTCTTCGTCGGCTCGCGGCAGGGCATGTTCACCTACACCATCGCCGACGACGGCCACCCCGAGCGCCGCGGCACCTTCGACTACGCCCGCGTGACGGGCATGGTGGAGCCCTGTGACCCGGTCGTCGCCAACTCCACCACCGCCTACGCAACCCTCTACACCGGCGACGTCGCCGACCGCTGCGGGCGGAGCCAGACCCTCGAGATGCTCGTCGTGATGGATATCCGCAACCTCGACGCCCCCGAGCTCATCACGACGCTCAACGTGCGCTCCCCGCGTGGCCTGAGCCTGGACGGCGACCTGCTCTTCGTCTGTAACGACGTCAACGGCTTCACGCTCATCAACGTCGAGGATCCGACTACGCCGCGAGTGATCACGACGTATACCGGGCTCACGGCCTGGGATGCGATCGCCAAGGACGGCATCCTGATCGTGGTCGGCACCAAGGAGCTCGTTCAGTACGACTACTCCGACCCCACCAGGCTCATCGAGCTCAGCCGTCTACCTTATTCGCGCGTCTAAGCACCACAGATCATGCGCAGCGCACTCTGGATCTGCCTCGCGATACTGGTCTCGCCCCTGGCGGTCCAGGCCCAACAGCCCACCGGACCGGCCCGGGACACGATCGTCGTCATGCGGCGGGACACGGTCTTCGTGGTGCAGCGGGACACGATCTTTGTACAGCCCGCGCCGCGCGACGGGGATGGGCCCGCGCGTAACCTCCCCCCCGACCGTGGCGAGAGGGGCTACGGCGGCGAGACCCCCGAAGAGCGTCGCGAACGCCTCGCCGAGACCCGCGAGGAGCGTTACGAGCGCTTCCGCCAGATCCGGGAGGAGCGCGAGGCCTACCTCGAGGCCCTGCCCGCGGTCCGCGCCAGCGAGCACGCCTTCGCGGTGATGGTCTACCCTAGCCACCTGCTCGAGATCGAGTTCCCGGCCGTCAACGTTGGCGTGAGCTACGTCAAGAATGGCAAGATGGGAGTGATGGCGAGCCTAGGCCTCCTTACCGCCCCAGTGTCGGGTCGCAATCAGAACGGCAACTCCTCCGCGCAGGCACGCGGGCCCGTACGCGGCGTCGACCTCGGATTGGAGGGACGCCTGTACCCGAGTCCCCTACGCAACGACTTCCCGATGTATTTCGGGTTCGGCGCTTCGTACAGTCTCGCCGCGGTGACCTTCAACCGCTACGTTCCAAATGCCGATTTTACCTTCAGTCGTCTCCAGGAGTCGCATGCCCAGGGGCGGCGGATCCGGGGCACGGCCGTGGTCGGGTGGGAGCTTCGGACCGGCGGCTTCGCCATCGATCTGACGACGGGCTTGGAGCTCAACGGCCGGGGGATCTTCACCTCCGACCAGGGGCTCATCCGCGAGATCAACAGCACCTGGTGGGACGTCAATAGCGCCAATCGCTACAATGCGCTGCTGTTGCCGATCATGCGCCTCGGCGTAGGCTTCGGGAAGTGGTAGCGCCCGAACTGGCGTGCGGCAGGAGCGGTTACGTGGGACATGACTAACAACGCCCCCGCCACCCAGAAGGTGGAAGAGCTCTACGGCCTCATCGACGAGATGGAGACCGCCATGATGACCACGCAGCAGGCCGACGGCCAGCTAGTGACGCGTCCGATGGCTACGCAGACGCAGGCCGGGATCGGCGATCTGTACTTCGTCACCGACGTGAACTCTAAAAAGGTCGAAGACTTGCGTCAAAACCCGCAGATCAACCTCGGCTACCTCAATAGCAGCAACTACGAGTGGGTAAGTGTAAGCGGCGAGGCCACCGTCTCACAGGACCGCGCCAAAATCAAGGAGCTGTACCAGCCGGACTGGAAGGCTTGGTTCGGCGACGAGGGCGGCGAGAACGACGGCGGCCCGGATGACCCACGACTTGCGCTCATCGTGGTGGATGCCAGCAGCGTCCGCTACAACAAGGCACTTAATTCAAAGCCGGTATCCTTCGTGAAGTATGCCGTCGGCATGGTGAGGGGCGAGATGCCGGAATTGAGTCGCGAGGAGCGGCTGGGGGACGGGGAACTGCCGCGGTAGGCCACTGCGGACTATGCGTCCCATTAGCTTCCTTTTTGCTAAGTTGGGGGCCACCAAACAAGCCTCCACATGTCTAGTACCAACTCGCGGCGCCACTTCCTCCGCAATGCCACCCTGGCCGCTGGCGCGATAGCCACCGGAGGCCAGGTCCAGGCCGAGCACCTCCAGTGGTTGCCCCGGAAGGATCGCGCGAGACCCGGTCCCAACGACCGCATCAACCTCGGACTCATCGGCGCCGGAGGCATGGGCACCGAGGATACCAAGACCGCCCTCCAGATACCGGGCGTCCAGCTCGTGGCCGCCTGCGACCTCTACCAGGGCCGCCTCGACGACGCGCGTGAGCGGTGGGGCAAGGACCTGTTCCTCACCAAAGACCACCGTGCCCTCCTGGCCCGCCCCGACATCGACGCCGTCATCGTCGCGACGCCCGACCACTGGCACAAGCAAATCAGCATCGACGCCCTCGCCGCCGGTAAGGCCGTCTACTGCGAGAAGCCCATGGTGCACAGCATCGACGAGGGCCCGGCCGTGATCGCGGCCGCCAAGTCGAGCGGGAAGACGCTGCAGGTCGGTAGCCAGGGCATGTCGTCCCTCGGCAACGAGAAAGCCCGCGAGCTCTACCGCAAGGGTGCCATCGGGCAGCTCGTCTACGCCGAGGGCTACTGGGCGCGCAACTCGCCGACGGGTGCCTGGCAGTACCCCATCCCGGCCGACGCCAGCGAGAAGACCGTGGACTGGCAGCGCTTCGTCTCCAACACCACCAAGCGCCCCTTCGACGCGACGCGCTTCTTCCGGTGGCGCAACTACCGCGACTACGGCACGGGGGTAGCGGGCGACCTGTTCGTGCACCTCTTCTCGAGTTCCCACTTCATCCTCGACAGCCTCGGCCCGGAGAAGGTGATGGCCACCGGGGGCCTGCGCTACTGGAAGGACGGCCGCGAGGTACCGGACGTGCTGATGGGGATGTTCGACTACGGCGAGCAGCCCGGACATCCAGCCTTCAACCTCAGTCTGCGCGTCAACTTCGTGGACGGGACCAGCGACTCTACTTACCTGCGCCTCGTCGGCTCCGAGGGCGCGATGGACGTGAACTGGGACGATGTCTACTTACGTCAAAACCTGAGCGCCGACCCGATGGACGCCTTCGCGCAAGGAAAGGCCGCCAGCGAGATGGTGTCTGCCGACAAACGCAAGGTGATGCTCCCGCGCGATACGCAGCGCTGGTCGGCCGAGGGTGGGTACAAGGGCGCGCACTACGACCACTTCCAGCACTTTTTCGACGGCGTCCGCGAGGGCAAGGCCGTCATTGAGGACGCTACTTTTGGCTACCGCGCCGCCGCGCCCGCGCTACTGTGCAATGACAGCTACTTCGACGGGAAGGTGATGCGGTGGGATCCGAAGGCGATGAAGGTGGTGTAGGGGCCGTTCGACCATTTCCGAGTGGTGGCCCCGTAGCCCTAAGTCCGCGCAGTAGTTATTTCGAGCGTGTGGCTTTTAACGACGTTTGAGTAGTCAGCCGTCCGCAAAAGTGCTCGATGGTAATAATCAACTGTGGTCGAACGCCACCGCGCCGCTTTTATCCAAGCAATCCAAAACCCAATCCATAATGCTCAAGCCTCTCCTCCGCCACCTACCCGCAGCCATAGCCCTCACGCTGCTCGCGGCCTGCAATACCAAGCCCGCCGCCGAGACAGACATCGACACGACAATTGTGCAGCTACCGGCCGGCCCCAACACCCTCACCGAGGCCGAGGTCGCCGAAGGGTGGGAGAACCTCTTCGACGGTACGAGCACGGCGGCCTGGCGGGGCTACAACCGCCCCGACTTCCCGCAGGTGGGCTGGTCCGTGAAGGACGGCGAGCTCCGCGTGGAGCACAGCGGCAACGAGGAGGCCGGCGGCGCCGGCGGCGACATCATCACGCGCAAGAAGTATAAGGACTTCGACTTCGTAGTGGAGTACGCCCTGACGGACACCGCGAACTCGGGCGCGTTCTACCTCGTGCAGGAGCTACCCGACACGCCGATCTGGCACTCGGCCCCGGAGTTCCAAATGCTCGACGACGCGACCTACCGCAAGATTATGGACCTGACGCCGGCGCAGTTCACCGGCTCGAGCTACGACATGTACGCGCAGCCGAAGGACTTCTCTAAGCCGCTCGGCGAGTGGAACCTGGCTCGCATCACGAAGCGCGGCAACACCGTCGAGCATTATCTCAACGGCAATCTCGTGGTCCGCTACACCCTCCACGACGCCGACTACGATGAGCGTCTGGCGAAAAGCAAATTCAAGGACTACCCAAGCTACGCGAGCGTGGACGAGGGCTATTTGGGCCTGCAGGACCACGGACACCTGGTGAGGTTTCGGGGCGTGAAGGTGCGGGCGCTGTAGGACCGGCTGCGCCCGACGAGCCGCTATGCTGCTGGACCGTCCCTATCCCCTTAACTCCACTTTCAGCCGCGTCCACCCGTCTCCGCCCGTCATTAGGCTATACCCCGCCCCGTGCCGCTCTAACACATCGCGCATCAGCGTGAGGCCGATGCCTTGCCCGGTGGCCTTGGTGCTGAAGAAGGGCGTGAAGAGTAGCTCTTGTGCCTCGGCGTCGACGCCGGCGCCGTCGTCGGCGATCTCGAAGGTTGTGCCGGCACAACTCACGAGGATGTGGCCTTCGTGACCTGTCGCCGAGATGCTCTCGCAGGCGTTGACCAGGGCGTTGGTGATGACCTGGCGCAGCAGGACCGGGTCCGCCTGAACGTTAGCGGGTTTTAGCGAAAGCTGGATCGTGATACCGCAATCGTCGCAGGTGACGCGGTAGGCCTCGGCCTCGGCTCTCAGGAGCGCGGCGAGGTCTACGGGGGCGAGGACGGGATCCGGGAGGCGCACGACTTCCGCGAAGCGCCGCATGAAGTCGTTGGTGCTGTTGCCGCGCTCGAGGACGGTGGGGAGGTAGGCTTTCGCCAAAACCCGGAACGCGTCGGCGTCCAGATCATCGGTGTCGAGCAATGACGCGAGCATCGAGCGGGTGGCGGCCGTAGCGTTGTTGACCTCGTGGGCCATCATGCGGATGACCTGCCCATAAGCGGCCACCTCGGCGGAGTTGAGTTCGCCGGAGATATTCTGGACGACGATAAAGCGGCGGGAGAAGCCGCGGTCGATGAAGCTGGCGGACTCACAGCGGTAGCGCTGGTTGTTGGGCAAGCGTAGCAGGCGCCGCTCCTCGGGCTCAAGGGTGGCCAAGGCTTCGGCAAGGGGGTGACTGAGGTCGCGCAAGTTTTGCGGAAGCGTACCTACTGGCGGAAGATCGAGCTGGCGTCGGCCCCAGGAGTTGACGTGATCTAGGCGCCCGTCGAAGTCCATCGTGAAGACCCCCAAGGTAGTGGACTCGATGAGTAAACCGAGGAAGAACTGCTGGCGCTGGCTACCGATGCGCTCGCTGCGGATCTGCTCGAGGAGCTGGTTGTAGACGGCGATGAGCTCGTCGAGGTCGCGGACGCCGACCTCGCGCAGGCGCAAAGAGTAATCCTGGTCGCGCAGGGCCGCCGTACCGTCTCGGAGCAGGGTTTGGTTGGTGGCCTGCTTGCGCCACATGGACATGCCGAAGAGGAGGCTCATGACCACCGCGATCTCACAGCCGATGAGCAGGGCGGGGCGCTCGCGCAGGGCGTAGACGGCCACGGCGAGGGTGGCAGCGTGCGTGAGGAGGAGGTAAGCGAGGAGGCGGCGGGACATCTATCGGACGGCTATCAGAGGCGACCTAGCTCTTTTCGGAGCTGCACGACATCCGCCTTTTCGTGACGTACGAAGATCACCTCTACCACTTCGCTTTCGTCATCGACGAGGTAGATGAAGCGGTGATAGTAGATCGTCGCTACCCGGAGGTCGCCTAATTTAGGATGCTTCGCAAACCGTCGGTAGCGGTAAGGCTGCCTGGCCAGTTCAGCCTCCATTTCTCGCACTGCTTCGATGGATTCAGCCTCCTTCTTTGCTCCGAGCTCCTCTAGCACCCATTTGAGGAACAGAAGCGTCTGATACCTTGCTCGGGAAGAGAATTTTACGTGGTAGTTCAAACCGTGGGGTAGCTCTTGCGGTGCTCAGCCAAGATCTCCTCTAGGGTCAATCCCTCCCCCCGCTGAATCGAGGCGTGTCCTTCCTCCGCGATGGCCATAAACTCCTCTACGCTGAGCCCGATGGACTTTAGCCACGCCTCGCCATCGAAATCTGCTTGCGGGGCCTGGGCATCGTCTGCGGTGTCGATCAAGGGCGAGAGCAACTCTGCGGCACGCATGATCTCAACCTCGTCCAGGTCGTGAAGCTTGGACACGAGACGATCGCGGAGGAGGGCCTGGCTGGGCTGAAGCTGCGTCATGGGAGTGAAGGTAATGTGGGAGCTACTTTCGCCCTCCCAAAATACCCCACCATCCCTACCTCCTTCCTCGACCTCCTCCGCGGCCCCTGGCACTGGTCCATCAGCGGCCTGCTCATCGCGGGCGTCATGTTCGCGCTGCTGTACTCCGGTAAGCAGTTTGGCGTGTCCTCCAACTTGCGCACGCTCTGCAGCATGGCGGGCGCCGGCCGGCAACTCGAGTTCTTTCGCCTGGACTGGCGCGCCCAGCGCTGGAACCTACTCTTCGTGGCCGGGGCTGTCATCGGCGGGGCCATAGGCTCTACGGTCCTCGCCAACCCAGAGCCCGTCGCCATCTCCGTGGCCACGGAGGCCAATCTCGCCACCCTCGGCATCGACGCGCCATCGACTGGCGCGCAGGGCAGCGGATACGTGCCGCACGAGCTGTTCAGTCTGTCAGAAATGTCTTGGCAGACACTCGCTTTCCTCGTCGTCGGCGGCTTCCTCATTGGCTTCGGGACGCGCTGGGCGGGGGGCTGTACCAGCGGCCACGCCATCAGCGGCCTATCCAACCTGCAGGTGCCGAGCCTCGTCGCCGTGGTCGGTTTCTTCGTCGGCGGCCTCGTCATGACCTGGGCCATCCTGCCTTACCTCCTGCGGACCTACGTCTAGCCCGAAAGCCAACTCATGCGCATTGCATTTTACCTACTGATCGGCGTAGCCTTCGGTATCGTGATGACCAAATCCGAGGCCGTGTCGTGGTTCCGGATTTACGAGATGTTTCGGTTTGAGAGTTTCCATATGTACGGCATCATCGGTACGGCCGTGGTGGTGGGTGCGGTGGGTATCGCTTTCGCAAAACGATTGGGCTGGAAGACGTTCGACGGGGAGGAGTGGCAACTTAGTCCGAAGGATTTTACCGTGCCGCGCTACCTGTTTGGCGGAAGCTTATTCGGACTCGGCTGGGCGATGACGGGGGCCTGTCCGGGGCCGATGTTCACGTTGCTCGGGCAGGGGGTATGGGCAATTGGCGTGGTGATCTTGGCGTCGGTGCTGGGGACATACGTGTACGGCCTACTGCGGCCGCGTTTGCCTCACTAACGGCATCGTCCTAACTCATACCCCTCCCCACTTGATCCAATTCAGTCCAGAACTATGCACATCGAGCAGATCTACGACGAAGACCTTGCCCACGCCTCCTACGCCATCCTCATCGATAAGCAGGTAGTGGTCGTCGACCCGGCGCGCAACCCAACGGCCTACCTCCAGTTCGCCGATGAACATGAGGCTAAGCTCATAGCCGTCATCGAGACCCACCCCCACGCCGACTTCGTGTCCGGACACCTGGAACTGCACCAGCGGACCGGGGCCAAGATATACGCTTCCGCCAAAACCGCCGCCGACTATCGCCACGAAGGCTTCGATGACGGGGACGAGCTGCGGGTCGGCGACTACACCCTGCGCGCCCTCAACACCCCGGGCCACAGTCCGGACAGCATCTCGGTGGTCCTCGTGGACGATGCCCAGGAAGAGGTGGCGGTCTTCACGGGCGACACACTCTTCGTCGGGGACGTCGGCCGTCCCGACCTCCGTGAGTCGGCCGGCAACACCCAGGGCAAACGGGAGGACCTGGCGGCTGCCATGTTCGCGAGTCTCTACGACAAACTCGCCAACGTGAACGCGTCGGCCACCGTCTACCCCGCCCACGGCGCGGGCAGTCTCTGCGGCAAGGGGATGAGCGACGAGCGCACGAGCACCATCCGCAAGGAGCTCGACACAAACCCTGCTTTCGTGCCCGAGACCGAGGCGGCCTTCGTCGAGTGGCTCCTCGCCGATCAGCCCTTCGTCCCGGCCTACTTTGCCTACGACGTCGAGCTGAACCAGCGCGGCGCCCCCGCCTACCAGGAGAGCATCGACGCCGTGCGCCGCATGGAGCCGGGCTTCATACCTGAAGAGGGCAGCGTGATCGTGGACGTGCGCGACGAAGCGACCTTCAAGCGGGGCTTCTACCCCAGCGCGCTCAACATCCAGCTCGACGGCAAATTCGAAACCTGGCTCGGGACGCTCGTGGAGCCGCGTACGCCGTTCTACCTGGTGGCCAATGACCGGCAGCAGCTGGACGATGCGATTGCGGCTTCCGCCAAAACGGGCTACGAGGCTTTCGTCAAGGGCGGTATCACGGTGGGAGCCGGCCAGCCGACCACCACGATCGAGCCCATCGACCTGCCGGCCTTCAGCGCCGCCCCAGAAGACTACACCATCGTCGACGTCCGCAACGCCAGCGAGGTAGAGGAAGGCGGCAAGATCTTCCCGAACGCCATCAACATCCCGCTGCCGGAGCTAAAGGACCGCACCGGCGAGATCCCTACCGACCGCCCGATCGTGGTGCACTGCGCGAGCGGCTACCGCTCCGCGGCCGCGGCTAGCGTCGTAAAAGCGGCGAAGGGGACGAGTGCGGAGGTGTACGATTTGAGCGAGGCGGTGAAGGAGTTCTAGCAGCGCTAATGCTCGGGTAATAGAAGCTGCGATTCTGGCGGGTCACGGCGTCACCCACCCCATCTCCTTCAGGGCCAATAGCGTCGTCATGGCGGACAGCGCGGGGGTGGTCACGTCGTTGATGTCCGCGGTCACGTCGATCTTGTTGGCGGCCGCGGACTGGCCGCAAAGGTAAAAAGTCGTGCCGGCCGCGGCGAGGGCGCGCATCAGCGGCAGGTTCGGATTGGGCTCACCGGCGCGGATCTGGCTGCTGGCGTCGGAGAGGGCTAGATTCGTAGCACCGCCGTGGAGGACGCCGGCCAGCTGGATGCTGTCGGCGGGGACGCCGGCGAGTTCGAGGAGGTTGCGCAGGCGCGCCAGGTACCAGAGCCCCTCATTGACGCCGTCCTTGGTGTTGGCCGAGGCGAGGTCGAAGACGATCCGGTGTGCGCGATGGACATCCGGCATTAGGGCGGCGTCGGGCACGGCGACTACGCTGCCGTAGTCGGGGATGCGCGGGTGTTGCCAGTTTTGCGAAAGCGCACTAAAACAACAGAGCAGGAGGGCGGCGGTGAGGAGACGTGACATGCGCGCAAAGATGCAATGAGCTCACGGACATGCGGTTTTGGCGAAAGCCTATTACACCTACACCACGAGAGCGAACTGCGACTAGGCGACCGCCAACTGATCGGCCTTGCGCGACTCCTGCGGATCGGCGGCCCCCTGGTGCAAATGCATGGGCAGCGCCCGGAGCTTGCCGAGATTGTAGAACGCGAAGCCCGACTTCGAGATAATCGGCAGGAAGATGAAGAACGCCGAGGTGGCCGCCTCACTGATGAGACCGAGCCCGGGTGAGCCGATGGCCCAGACCGTCGGGTACAGCAGCCACTGCACACTCAAGAAGACTGCTGAACCTTTGTAGGCCTGCGTCAACTCCGGACCTTGCTCTTCGGCCTTGACGTAGAGCTCGCTCCACATGAGCCGCAATACGATAACGAGGGCCACACAACCGGCGAGGTACCAAACCCATCGCGCGGTGCCGGTAGATAAGTCGCCTACCAGTCCCGTGACGATCATGATGACCTGCGAGCCCAGCAGTCCAGCCGTGATCGGCCCCTCGAGCTTGAGGGTGTAGTGGCCGGTGAGCACGAGCGACAGCAGTAGCAGCGGCGTTGACACCACCCAGTCAATGTAGCGCGCGAAGTAGACCGACTCCCCGCCGACTTCCGTGGTGCCCTGCCCGAGCGCTAGGGCCGTGTAGGCCAATCCCGACCAGATGACCACGAAGATGTGGATCATGTATTTGTACCTCGGCACGCCCCTCGGCTGGCGCGACATGACAAAGAAGGCGAGGCCACTGAGGGCCATGACAGCCACGTAGATCCAGTGGAGGAGGGTGGAAGTTTCGGACATGCTGCTGGGGAGGAGTTATTTGTTGAGGATAACTTGAATCGCTGTGCGGTGTTCGCGCTCGCGATTAGGTGAGCTTAGGAAAGATACTTAGGGGCAAATGCTTGGGCTCGAAGGTCATTTGTCTGTTCAGGGCGACAGTGCACTTCGTGCTGAACTGTGGGATGCAGCGTCGGGTTAACTCCCCCAAATTTAGCAACACTTTCCCATGGCTAAGCTGACTCTACTTTCAATCCTGCGGCCCGCCCGTTTTGCGGCACTCGTGGCCCTCTCGGCACTGTCGCTGGCCTCCTGTGATGACGACAACGACGGCATCCTCGCCACGGATGGCTCGCCGATCAAACCCATGGGCGCGGCCCCGGCTTACGCACCCAACATAGACCTGCAGATGCTCGCCGTGATCGAGAAGTTCGTGAGCTACGATACGCCGCCCTTGCCGACGCTCTCGCCGCGACAAGCCCGCATGGCGCCCAGCGTGACTGACGCCGTGCAGGATTTGCTGAAGGACAACAACCGCGTAGCCCCCAGCGCCAACGTCAAGATTTCGCAGCGGGTGCTGCCGGGCAACATCACGCCCCAGTCGGCCCCCGACGGTCTGCTGGTGCGGATATACACGCCGAATGGCCTGTCCGGTGCCCTACCGGTCATCGTCTACTACCACGGCGGCGGCTGGGTGATTGGCTCGCTCGATGTATATGAGCCTTCTGCCCTGGCACTGGCCGAAAATACGGGCGCCATAGTGGTGTCGGTGGATTACCGCCTGTCGCCGGAGGCGAAGTTCCCGGCGGCGCACGAGGACGCCTACGCGGCCTACAAGTGGGTGAAGGAGAACGCGGCCTTGATCGGCGGCAACCCGGCCAAGGTGGCCGTGGCGGGCGAGAGCGCCGGCGGGAATATGGCCGTCGCAGTGAGTCTGCTGGCCAAGGAGCGCGGATTCGCCCTGCCGATTCACCAGTTGTCGGTGTATCCGGTGGCCAACAACGACCTCACGACGGCTTCGTACAACCAGTACGCCCACGCGGTGCCCCTCAACAGGCCCGGCGTGGTCTACTTCACCGAACAGTATTTCAACAGTCCGGCCGACGGCGACAACCGCTTGATATCGCTCGTGGACGTGGCCGACCTGAGTGGCCTCCCGCCGACGACCATTATCGCCGCCGAGATCGACCCGCTGCAGACGGAGGGCAAGCAGCTGTCTGATAAGCTGACGCAGGTTGGCGTCGCGAATGAGTATCGACTCTACCAAGGCACGACGCACGAGTTCTTCGGGACGTACGCCGTAGTGCCGAAGGCGCAGGAGGCACAGGAGTTTGCCGCTGATCGACTGCGGGCGGCGTTTAGGTAGCGGGAGTTGGGCGCATGTTTCGGCGGTCGGGTTTTGGCGAAAGCCGTGGTCTATCATTGCGGAGTACGGCGTTGCCTGAGCAGATGTGCGGCTTTCGCCAAAACCTGCTGTCCGTGAGCTACAGCGTGCGTTCGTAAATTGGCTCGCCCAAACCCTAAGCCTCGATGCTCAGCCGGTATAGCAATCCAATGTGCTTTCTCCTCGTGTTCGTGATTGCGGCGTGCAATCGGACGGGCGTTGGTCAAACGAAGTCGCAGCAATCAGCCACCACAACTCGCACTTCTGGTAATCCGCTCTTTGCAGGTTGGTACGCCGACCCCGAAGGTGCCGTGCTCGACGGCCAGTATTGGGTATTCCCAACCACTTCCGCCAAGTACGCCGAGCAGGTGCAACTCGACGCCTTCTCCTCGCCGGACCTGATCACCTGGACCAAGCACCCGAGTGTCCTCGATACGGATGCGGTGCGGTGGGTGAAGCAAGCGATGTGGGCGCCGTCAATCATCGAAAAAGGTGGCAAGTACTACCTCTTCTTCGCCGGCAACGACATCCAAAATCCCGAGCGGCCCGGGTACGACGCGTCTTTCGATAAATACAAGGAAGGCGGCATCGGCGTGGCGGTCGCGGATGCCCCCGGCGGACCGTACCGCGACATGCTCGGTAAGCCTCTGCTGAGCAAGTTTTACAACATGGCCCAGCCTATCGACCAGTTCGTATACCGCGACCCGGCCGACGGCATGGTGTACTTCTTCTACGGCGGCTGGGGCCGCTGTAACCTCGGGCGGCTCAACGACGACTTCACGGGCTTCGTGCCGTGGGATGATGGCGAGCTTTTCCGCGAAGTAACCCAGGAGGGCTATACCGAGGGGCCGTTCATGTTTAAGCGGCGGGACACGTACTACTTCATGTGGTCGGAGGGCGGCTGGACCAACGGCAGCTATAAGGTTGCCTACGCCACGGCGCCGGCCGTCACGGGTCCGTACACGCGCCAGGGTACTATTCTCGAATCACAGGACAATGTGGCTACGGGTGCCGGGCATCACTCCGTGATCAAGGTACCGGGCACGGATCGCCACATCATCGTCTACCACCGCCGCCCGATCCCCAATGAGGACCGCGACCACCGCGTGACGTGCATGGATGAGTTGCGCTTTGATGCGGCGGGCAAGATTTTGCCGGTGGTGATGACTTTTGAGGGGGTGATAGGGGTGGAGTAAGAATTAGTGAGTCAACTGCTACAGTTACAAAGTCTTGAAAAAACTCATCAAGTCACTGCGCTCGTGTCTGATCGCGATTATACCTACACTGTTCGTCGTCTCGTCGACTTCGTAAATCACTTTGTACCAAAGGACGCTTGCCAACCGATAAGCAGGGTTGGACCGGAACGGTGCATAGCGCGTTGGCATGATTCGTAAATGCATTTGTAGTTCTTCAAAAGCATCGACGAAGTTTGCGGCTGTACGAACCTGCTCAGTTTCGACAAGCCAAGCGACGATTTCGCGAAGATGTCGACGAGCCGCAGAGGAGAGCGTAATTGTATAGCTCACGTTAACATGCTTCGCAGTTCTGCAAGCACCACCTCTCCTGAGATCCCTCTACCTGCGCGAATCTCTTCGCTTCCGGCTTCAAGTTCGGCGAGGAACTCCTGCTCAGTCAGCGGCGGCCCGTACGGCGGCATCTCGATCGGGTCTGTCGTAAGGCGAATGAGCTGCTCGCCGTAACGGATCACCTGGGCGCCCGTGGGGGCGTGGGCTAAGTATTCTCGCTCCCAGTCCTCGAGTTCGGCCTCGTCGCGGACGGTGGAGAGGTCGATGGCGAGTTGGCGGAGTTGCGCGGGGGTCATTGCGTGTACGTGTGCGACGATGCGGTCGCGGAGGGTGGCCATGCGAGCGTCAACACCGGTGGCCGCGTTGGCGGGGCTAGTAGGCTGAGCCGTGAGAAGCGTCATGCGTGCAAGGTAGGATTGGATTAGCGACCGGTAGGCAAGACCCGCCGCAGTGCCTACCTTCACGACATGCCTATCGAACGCTTCGAAGACCTCGACCTCACTCGCCGCTACACCTACGCCGACTA
>JBGTKC010000076.1:0-13012 GCA_041744755.1 Saprospiraceae bacterium | reverse complement strand
ACATCCGCTCCGTACGTCCGACCTTGCGCCGGCCCCATCAAGCCTAGGCCCCCGCCCTACTCGCCGTGTCCGACCTCCTCGACGCCTTCCTCCACTACATCCAGGTACATCCGGTCCGCTCGGCCGGGCTGCTCAGCCTGGCGGTCGTCGTGGTGCTGTTCGGGAGCGCCTACCTGCAGTACCAGCGCGAGCAGGCAACCGAGAAGCCGAAGCGTAAGCGCGCCTCCCCGAAGCGCAAGCCCAAGCCCAGCGCGCGCGTCAAGAAGAAAGGCGTCAAGAAGACCCGTGGCCTCGCCAGCGCCGCCCTGCGTGATCGCTACCTCCGCCCGGCCCTTACCCTGGGCGGCGTCCTGAGCCTCGCCGCCATTGGTGCCGCGCTCGCCTACCGCGGCTACACCGACGTCCTCATCCCCGAGCGACTGTTTCCGAGCGAGTTCGAACCCGACCAAACCTTCGGGATCGACGTGTCGCACTACCAGGCAAAGATCAACTGGGACGCCGTGGCCAAGTCCGATCACCCCATCAAGTTCGTCTTCCTACGCGCCACTATGGGCGTCGATGGACTCGACGATCGCTTCGAGGAGAACTGGGAGGAGAGCCGGGAGCACGGGTTCGTCCGCGGCGCCTACCACTACTTCCGCCCCGCCGAGGACGGCGAATCGCAGTTCCGCAACTTCGTCGACGTCGTCGACCTGGAGGCGGGCGACCTCTCTCCCGTGCTCGACATCGAGGTTATGAGTCGCCGCGGCCCGGAGCACCTCCGCGCGGAGCTCAAACGCTGGCTCGAACTGGCTAAGGCGCACTACGGCGTGCCGCCGATCATCTACACGGGCTACAACTTCTACTACACCAACCTCGACGGCTACTTCGACGAGTACCCGCTGTGGGTAGCGCACTACTCCGATATCCCCGACACGACGCAGCTGGCGTGGCGCTTCCACCAGTTTACAGACAAGGTGCGCGTGAAAGGCATTTTGAGTCGGGTGGACGGGAACAACTTTCGCGGGAGCTTAAGGGAGATGGAGGGTCTGCGGGTGAGGTAGGAGAGGGGTTATTTGATTGGGTGATTGATTGGTTGGTTGGTGGGCTACCGCTCAGGGTGGTGCGCCGGTTAGATATGAGGGAGTAGAGCGGGGACCGAGCGGTACCGCCCTGCGGATATCGCCAGCGTCTAGTTTAGTTTGCACTCCTAGACCCGCTCCGTATGTACTTCGTCGAATCCTACTCTACGGCCATCCTCCTGTGCGTCGTCACGATGATTGGGTGGGGCTCGTGGGCCAACACCCTGAAGCTCTCGCCGCCCGAGTGGAGCTTCCCGCTGTACTACTGGGACTACGCGTTGGGCCTGGTGCTCACGGCGCTCGTGTTCGGGTTCACGTTCGGCAGTACGGGCGCGGAAGGGCGTGCCTTCCTGCCGGATTTGGCGCAGGCGAGCCCGGGGGCCATCGGCGGGGCCGTGGTCGGGGGCATCGTGTTCAATCTGTCCAACCTGCTCATCGTGGCCGCCACGGCCATCGCGGGGATGTCGGTGGCGTTCCCGATCGCGGTGGGCTTAGCGCTCGTGATCGGGGTCATCGTCAACTACATCGGCGTACCGGAGGGCAATCCTTACCTCATCTTCGGGGGGACGCTGCTGGTGGTCGTGGCGCTGTTGCTGAATGCGCGCGCTTACGCAAAACTACCTACGGATGCGACCGTGTCGAAGGGGAAAGGCGTCGGGCTCGCGGTGGTGTCGGGGGTGCTGATGGGCTTCTTCTACCGCTTCGTGGCGGACGCGATGATTACCGATTTCGCCAATCCGGAGGCGGGGCAAATCACGCCGTACTCGGCGATGTTCATTTTTACGCTCGGGGTCCTGGCGTCGAGTTTCGTGTTCAACTACTACTTCATGCGCCAACCGCTGGACGGAGCGCCCGTGACCTACGGCGACTACTTCAGCCGTGGGACGCCGCGGGTGCACATGATCGGCTTGGCGGGCGGCGCCATCTGGTGCACGGCGATGGAGTTCAACCTCGTGGCCGCGGGCACGGCCGGTCCGGCCATCAGCTACGGCCTCGGGCAGGGCGCCACTATGATTGCGGCGTTCTGGGGCGTCGTGGTCTGGAAGGAGTTCGCTGCCGCGCGCCGGGGGACCAATGGTTTGCTGATGGGCATGTTCGCGTTTTTCATTGCTGGCCTCGTGATGATCGTCGCGGCGAAGGCGTAGGGAGGCAATTGTTGAATTGTTGAAGGGTGAATTGTTGAAGTGGCTATCGAGACGATGATTAGATCGTTTTGGCGAAAGCCCCAAACCAAAAGCGCAAACGATGTCTGCTACTACTACTAAATCCATCGTCGTCGTCGGCAGCTCTAATGTCGATTTGATCATGAAGGTCCCGCGCCTGCCAGCCTTCGGGGAGACCGTGACCGATGGCACGTTCGCGCAGGTCTTCGGGGGCAAGGGTGCGAATCAGGCCGTCGGTGCGGCGCGCGCGGGCGGTCGCGTCACCTTGGTCAACTGCATCGGGGACGATGCCTACGCGGAGCAGATGGTAGAGGGTTTCGAGGGCGACGGGATCGACTGTTCGCACGTATATCGCGAGACGGGGATTGCCTCCGGACACGCGCTCATCATGGTCGGGGCCTCGGGTGGCAACTACCTCACCGTGGCGCCGGGGGCCAATTACCGCCTCACGCCGGAGAGGGTGGACGCAGCGGCGGAAGTGATTCGCAGCGCTGCAGTGCTCGTGGTCCAGAATGAAATCCCGGTCGAGACGACGGCCCGCGCGATGGAGATCGCGCACGCGGCGGGCGTTCGGATCCTGTGGAATTTTGCGCCGGCGGCTGAATTTCCACGGGAGCTCCTTGCCTACGCCCCGGGGCTGATCGTCAACGAGACGGAGGCTGCGACGGTGACCGGCATGGTCAGCGTAACCCGCGACAACGCCGAAGAAGTGGCGCGGAGGATGGTCGAGATGGGCTGCTCGCTGGCGGTCGTGACGCTCGGCGAGGCCGGGGCCGTGGCGTTGGCGAAAGGAAGCGACGAGGCCGTGCACGTAAAGGCCTTCAAAGTCGACGCGGTGGACACAACGGCTGCGGGGGATGTCTTCTGCGGAACGCTGGCGGTGGCGCTGAGCGAGGACAAGGGTTTGGCGGAGGCCTTGCGGTTTGCCTCGGCGGCCGCGGCGCACAGCGTGACGGTGTTCGGGGCGCAGCCCTCGGCGCCGACGCGGGGGGAGATAGAGGTAATGCTCAAGAGTTGAAGTGGGAAGCGAGAGGTGTTGAACACGCTGCCGCGTGGGCGCGCCTATGGATTACGTCCCGATGGGCTGAAAGCCCATGCTCGGCTGCTCGCAACTCCGGAGTGGGGGCTCATCCTCATTCCGTCGTGCGGCCCTCATAGCTTTGCGTACCTCTGCGGCCTCTAGGCCTCTTTGCTAAGCCGCCGTCGCCCCAGCGATCTTCGCCTTCAACACCCTTGCCGCACTCGTGAAACCGCCTTCTGTCCCATCGACGAAGTGCGCGTGCTCACGGTCGCGGTCCAGGACGTAGCAACTCATCAGGGAGGCGTGGGTGGTGTGGAGCCCGAACTGAAATTTGCCGGCGGCCTCTTCGCGGTCGAGGTAGACGACGAGTTCGTCGATCTGCGCGGGCGTGCCCGAGAGCACGCAGTTGAAGGTACCGTCGAGCATGAGGGTGTGGCTCAGCTCGATTACCTGCTCCAAGTAGGCCTTGCCCGATTCCGAGAAGCGGAAGTACAGCGGGCCGATCAGCGTCACCATCCACTCTTGTAGCAGCTGCCAGAACGTGAAGCGCTCCAGGCGGATCGTCATCTCGCGGCGGGTCTTCGCGATGGCGAGGTCGAGCTTGAGCTTCGGTCCGGAGATCGGGTGACGAAGCTTGTGGGTGCCGAAGACCTCGTCGATCGTGCGCGCGAGCGCGGCGTAGACCTTGCCCTGGCGGGCGTCGTCGGGGCAGACCGCCAGGAGGCACACGATTCGCTGGGCGTCCTTGGGCGGCTTGACCTCGTCCCAGCGGCACTCCATGCCTTCGAGATCGAGGCTCGGGATACTCGGGGGCGGCTCTTCGGGGTCGGTGTCGAGGGCGTGTTTGACGATGGACTCAGCATACTTGACGCCCGTACCCAGCACGATCGGAAGCGTGAGGTAGTCGTTGACGGCCAGCTTCGCGATCCGGATGGCGTGGCCTTCGTGGCGCGCGCCGGCCACCGAGTGCGCGCCGACCTTGAGGGTCAGTTCGAGTGTCCTCAAAACGTGGATCTGGTAGCGATCCAATACCTCGAGTACCTCGTCCAGAAGTTTTGGCGGAAGCAGAAACGTCGCCCCATCCCCGCCGAAGAAGTACGGCACCTCGAGCGTGGCATCCGCCTGGTGCAGCACGTTGAGCACCGCGACGATCCCCCCGGTAGCCGCCATGTTGACCTCGTGGTGGAAGCCCGCCGCCACCGCCTCTGTAGACCCAGCCACGTCGAGCATCACGATGGCCCAGTCGTCCGGCACGTCGACGAAGTATACCTCCGACTCGAGCAGGTCCGCAAGGGCCGTGTGGTACTTCGGGAGGTCCCGGTAGAAAGAGTAGGTGTCGGGCATAAGATCGTAAACGGGACGCGGAGGACGCAGAGTTGCGCAGAGAGCTCTGAGTGCTTGCGGAATTAGGGTTATCGCTGCCGCAAAACCTCGAGCGCACGAGCGAGCGCTACGTCACGACCTTTCACGAAGTCATCGCTCGTGGTCGCGACCGTGATGTCGGGTTGGATGCCGTAGCCGACCCACTCCTTCCCGTCGGGGTAGCTGTCCCGCTTGACGACGATGCGGGCGCCGATCCCGCCCGGGAGCGTGAGTCGCGTAGAGTTACCCGTACTACCGCCGGTCGCTTCCCCGATGAGGAGGCCGCGCCCGACGATATCGAAGGCGAGCGCAAAGTCCTCGGCGGCACTGAAGGTAGCCCCGTCGATGAGGAGGACCACGGGCTTGGCGTAGGTCTCTATGCTGGGGGCGTGCGCGGACCAACTATTCGCCTTCGGTTCAGAGAAGACCATTGAGGCTCGGTCGGCGCTCGCCATCGCGTCGTGGATGCGCCCCGCGCTTGCCCCGATCACGAAGCCCGTGTCGACGAGGCGGGCGAGGAGATTAAGGGCGATCCAGCCGTCGCCGCCGCCGTTGCCCCGCACGTCGATCACGAGGGCTTCCGTGGCGAGGATCCGGTCGTAAACCGCGGCGATGCTGTCGGGCAAAGTGTAATCGTCAAAGCTCCGCAGGGTGAGGTGGCCGACGTTGCCCGGGAGTACCTCGAAGTCGAGCGCCTCCGGCCACGCCAAGTCTTGGTAGCCGCCGCGCGGAAGCGTGAGTTCGAATGGTTTCCCGTCCGGCTTCACGAACGCGAGGCCCACGGGCCGGTCGGCCGGGCCTCTCAGCAGATTGTAGGTGTAGATCATCGCGGCGCGATCACGCTGTGTCGAGTTGCTCACGTAAGGAGCTACCTCCCGGGCGGCATACGCGTGAACGTCCTCGCCGTCGATCGCCACGAGCTCGACGCCCTCGGTGACGCCGATGCCGCGGAGGCTATCGCTATACACCTCGTGGACGAAGACGCGCTCCCCGACGAGTTTCGTACCGAAGGCCGGACGTTGCCGCGTGAGCGCCTGAAGTTCGGGCGCCTGCGGCCAGACGTTGGTGTGGCCGTCGTGTAGTTGAGCGACGTAGGTCTGCAGGACGCGCAGGTAGGCCACCGTACTGGTTGTCGCCATGACCTGCGGTAAGGTAGCGAGGTAGAGGCTGTCCCAGTCGAGCCTCGGGACTTGGTCGAAGAAAGCAAAATTGTACTTCGCCGTCGACCAGAGGGCCGAGAGGCCGGCCACCTTCTCGGATGCCGGTAGGTCGGGCTGGTACGGGGTCGCCAAGGCCTCCGATCCGAACAACCGATTGCTCGCGTCTATTTTGTCGAAGGCCTTTTGCAACGAGGAGTCGGCGCGCAACGGCCGCAGCAAGCTGTCATCCGCTATCCTGGCGGCTAAGGTGCTGGCGAACTTGCCCGATAGCGGGAACCGCATCGCCGCCGCGGCACTGTCGAGCGCGCCTATTCGCGAGTACGCGACCGCGAGGTCGAAACTGATGTCCGTGAGGCGGTGGTACAAGTAGCTCGATGTTTTGGCGAGGAGGGCTACTTCTGGGCTGTTGCGTACGTCGCGCGCGTCGCGCAGGATCGCGACCGCCACCGCGACGCTGTCGGGATTGGGGGTGTCGCCATTGTAAAAGGTCCGCGCGCGTTCGCGCTCTGCCTGGAGGTATTCATAGGCGCTGTCTGCCGTCCAGGGCGACTGCGCCTGGACCCTAGTGCCAAGGCATACGACACAGAGGAAGAGACAGAGGTGACAGCGCTCGCGGGACTTCATCAGGGTAATGTAATCCGGGTTTGTCGAATCAAAATTTGCGGTTTGTCGGGGACTTATTCACCGGCACCGACAGCAGTTCAGTACAGGAGCACCCCCCGAGGCCTGCAGAGCGGGACCCGCGGGTGCTTCGTCCGTCTCCTCGTTTACGCGGGTCTTCGATTTCGGCTGTAAGAGAGGTAGGGTCATTCGCATGGGTTCACGCCGAGCCAATAGATCACTCCCCCCATCGCTGCCGCTACGACGTCCAGCCAATCCCTCGTCTGCCGCTGATCTAGCCACGGGAAGAGTCCTTCGAAAACAGCCGCCAATACCAGGGTCATTACGGTCACCTCGGGACCCGTGAATCGCCGCCAGCCCCGCAGGCTCGGGTAGCCGTGCGCGGCCAGCCAACCGGTCACGAAGCGGCGTTCGGCTTGCGCCAAACCCAAGAGCACCGGCACGCCGAGCAAAGGGTCGAGGTAGCTGTCGAGGAAGGGCACTTGCCAACCGAGCACCTTCTGGCTGATTTGGTGCAATACCAACGCCGCAGCGCACGCCGGCCACGTCGGAGTAGTCAACGGTTTTGCCGAAAGGGATAAAAGCGACCACATTACGCTACGGTCATCAGGCCGACGATAAGTCCGAAGATGATCAGCGGGGAGATGACGAGCAGCAGGATGGCCAGGCCGATGCCCGTGAGGATCTTGACCGTGGCCTGGGCGCGGGTGTCGTCGGGTTGGACGGTGACCTTGTCCCAGAAGGTCGGCTCGGCGGGGGTCGCATCGACTTTGGGATCTATCGGGTCTTGCATCGTGGTTGGGATGACTTGTCTGCGACGCTCAACGCAAAGGCGCCAAAGCTGCGCGGCGCTAAGTTCGCAAAGTCCGTGCACCACGTGGAGGTCGCTGACAAGTTCGCAAGGCTTCGCGACCTACTCACGGTGCACGCGGTTTGCGCCCGTTGCGTCACTTAGCGCCTTTGCGTTGAAAAATCCGCCTTTCTCTTGTCTTAGTGGGTTCAGTCCCGGCCCCACGGTCTTGTTCCACGGTACGCCCAGCTGATACCCCAGATTATCGGCGTGCTCATAATTGGCCACGTCGACGCCGTACACCAAGTGCTCCTCGTCGATCTCGCCGTAGGTGCCGAAGAGCCGGTCCCAGATCGAGAGCATATTACCGAAGTTGGTGTCCGTGTGCGGGAGCGTGTGGTGGTGGTGGACTTTGTGCATGTGAGGCGTCACGATGACGTAGCCGAGCGCGCGCTCGAGTTTTGCCGGAAGGCGCACATTGGCGTGCGTCCAGTACGTGAAGAAGACCGTCACGAGGCGGTAGAAGAGATAAAAGGCCAGCGGCATGCCGAGCAGAACGACGGCCACGAGCGCGGCGACTTCACGGAAAAGGAAGTCGAGTGGGTGGTGGCGCGTGCCGGTGGTCACGTCGACGTGCGTATCAGAGTGGTGCACGATGTGGAGGCGCCACATGAAAGGCACCTTGTGTAGCGCGTAGTGCGCGCCGTACTGCGCGATGAGGTCGAGGACCAGGATACTGATGATCAACTCCACCCAGAGCGGGGCTTCTACGAGGCTGAGCAAGCCGACGTGGCTCGATTCGATCCACGAAAAGATCCCGGCCGTCGCCAACCCGAAGCCGACATTAATCGCCATCACGATGGCCAGCAGCACGAGGTTGACGCGCGCGTGCCGCCACTTGCGGTAGTCGTGTTTTGCGAAAGCGTAATAGCCCTCAGCCAGCCAGAATCCGCCCATCACGAGGACGAGCCACCCAAACTTGCCGGCCGTAGACAGGCCTGCTGCGAAGTCGACGAAGGTCTGGAGCATGTCGGGAAGGTACGGCGGGGCCTGTGGAAAGTGCGTGCGGATACCGTGGAAACCAGCGGTATCGACTGCAGAACATGCGTCAATGCCAGAGGTTTCTTCCGTGCCGGAACTACGCAAACACATGCAAACCAACACAGACACACTCGCCCTCCTCGGCGCCGCCGTCACGCCCGACGGCGTGTCCTTGCGCGTGTGGGCCCCCAACGCGCAGGCCGTCGCCGTGACCGGCGACTTCACCGACTGGGACCAAGACGGCCTCGCCCTCGCACCCGATCCGGACCAGCCCGGCACCTGGGAACTGTTCACCGCCGAGCTCGAGAACCACAGCGAGTACCAGTTCATCGTCACGGCCGCCAACGGCGACAAGCTCTGGCGCAACGATCCACGCGCGCGCCGCCTCACCAACTCGTCGGGCAACTCCATCGTCTACGCCGACGACTTCGACTGGGGAGATGACGGCTTTCAACTGCCGGCCTGGAACGAGCTCGTCATCTACGAGATGCACGTCGGGACCTTCAACGTCACCGAGGAAGGGCGCCCCGGTACCTTCGCCACGGCCCTGGAGCGGCTCGACTACCTCGTCGAACTCGGGATCAACTGCATCGAGGTGATGCCGGTCTGCGAGTTCGCCGGCGACTTTAGCTGGGGCTACAACCCGGCGCACCCCTACGCCGTCGAGGAGGCCTACGGCGGACCGGATGGCCTTAAGACGTTCGTCAAAACCTGCCACTCCCGCGGCATCGCCGTGATCCTGGACGTGGTGTACAATCACTTCGGCCCGAGCGACCTCGCCATCTGGCAGTTCGACGGCTGGTCGGAGAACGGCAAGGGCGGCATCTACTTCTACAACGACTGGAAGTCGAGTACGCCCTGGGGCGACACGCGGCCGGACTACGGTCGCGAGGAGGTCCGCGCGTACATCCTCGACAACGCCCACATGTGGCTCTCGGAGTTTCGCTGCGACGGCCTGCGGATGGACATGATCCCATACATGCGCCACGTGTCCGGCGGCGAGGACGACGGCGATGCGATCGAGGAGGGTTACACGCTCCTGCGCGAGGTCAACGTGAGCATCCGACAGCAGTTCCCCGGCTGCCTCACGATCGCCGAAGACCTGCACGGCAACAACTTCGTTACCGACGCCCCGCGTGATGGCGGCCTCGGGTTCGGGAGCCAGTGGGACGGCGACTTCGTGCACCCGGTACGGGCCGCCCTCATCGCCCAGCACGATGATCAGCGCTCGATGGACAGTCTGCGCTCGGCCCTCCTGCGCCGCTATGGCAACGACGCCTTCCACCGCGTCATCTACACCGAGAGCCACGACGAAGTCTCGAACGGGCACTCGCGCGTCGCCGAGGAGATCGCCGGCGACGGCCAGGGAGTCGACAACTACTTCTCCGTCAAGCGCTCCATGCTCGGCGCCGCCATGACGCTTACCGCGCCCGGGATCCCGATGCTCTTCCAGGGGCAGGCTTTGCTTGAGGACAAGTGGTTTAGCGACAACGACCCACTCGACTGGGGTCGCCTGGAGCACTTCAGCGGCATCGCCAACCAGTACCGCGACTTGATACGCCTACGCCGCAACTTCGAGGACCGCACCAACGGCCTGCGTGGGCAGCACACGCAACTCCTCCTCGCCGACGACGCCGACAAGATTTTCGCTTACCTCCGCTGGGCCGAAAATCCCGACACCGACGGTGTGCTGGTGATTCTCAATTTCAGCAACCAGGCCTTCGCCAACTACGGCATGGGCGTCAACCAGGCCGGCGAGTGGCGCCTGCTTTACAACGGCGATTGGGCCGGCTATACGGAGGTGAACACGGACGCCCCAACGACGGGCACCCTGTACCCATCGGAGGGCGTCATCGCGGGCTTCGCCCACGCGGTCGCCTTCGACATCGGACCTTATGGGGCGCTGATCTACGGACGCTAGCTCGATGATCCGCGGTAGAGTGCAGCGCGTCGCGTAGATTTCGGGCTTCCGCTAAAACCTAAGCCATGACCCGCCCCTTGACCCTCGCCTGCCTTGGCTTGTCGCTCGCGACGGTGGCCTGTCGCCTAAACGCATCCGACGCTACCGCCGACGCCCCGACCCAACCCGCCGGCGCCGACGCCGCCAACGTCGACGAGGAGAGCATCTACGAAGTCGACGCCGAGGACCCGTACAAGATCTTCAACGGCACCTTCTTCGACTTCGCCCCCGGCCAGCCGATAGCCCCAGCGGTCGAGCGCCTGCGCAAAGGCAAGCTCAAGACGGGCGATGGTAAATTCGAGGTCTACTACATCGACGGTCGCGATAAGGAGGAACTGGGGTATTTGATGGCCGACCCAAATGACGCGTCCAAGATCGGCGACATCACGATCACTTCGGATCAGGTAATTACTGAGGAAGGTGCGCGCGTGGGTTGGACGTACGCCGAGTTGACGCAAAGGCTCGGCCCATTGGAGGTGAACGGCTCCGAGGTCGAGGGGGCTACGTACGCGACGAGTGATCGGCTGCGGTATCGCTTGGATGAGCCGCACTTCACCTACGATATGGGCGGGGAGACGGTGGGGAGCGGAGCGAAGGTGTTGGAAGTGGTGATTGCGCGGCGGTAGCTCTCAGTCTTCAGCTTGCGCAAAAACTCGATCCGAATCCACCACGACCGCAAGTAGGCGCTCGCGCACAGGCGCGAAGTCGATGGGTTCGATCATGAGGGCGAGCTCGCGCTCGAAATCGATATCGTTGAAGTACGTCAAAGATTTAAGGCTGAACAACTTATGAGTATTCGCGTACGTGGCTGCGTAATCGTCGCCTATATCGTTGGCGAATACGGATCCGAGCAGTGTGCAGATGTCGTAGAAGTTTTTCTGACGCTGGCCACTTTACGCAATAGCACTCACATTCATAGCGGCGACATCCCTCAAGGAGATTATACGAAAGCCATTTGCTCATTCTGGCACTTCGGTTTACGGATGGTCATGCGGTATGAAGTCAACTTTCACATCGTCGATAATGGACATTAATAAGTTCTTTCCCGCGCGCAAGACTTGACTTTCGTATTTCGCACCACCGTATTCAGAATACGCCTGCGAGTAAAACTCATAGGGACTAATACATCAAGGGAAGTGCATAATGAAAAATAGGCTTAAGCATCAGTTGGTGCAGTAGCACGAGCGCTTCCGGACAAATAACAGCGCTAGATGTATGGAGCAAGGACCGAGGATTTGACGGATAGCAGTGCGAAAACTCTGTCGCGGACACTTAGCTGCCGAGACCGATTTACGACTTCTTTCAACCACTCCTTGCCGTACTTAGCCTGGACCGCCTGCCACTCCTCCAGATTACCGCGCTCGATCACGTGCTGGACCGCCATCTACTACGAGCGGTCGACGTTGAACCTGTAGAGGTCGTACGCCCAGAGCAGGTGTTGCGGGAGGTTGGGTTTAGGCGGTCGATCGGGGACGTCGGGCGCGGCATGTGGAATAAACGGGGCGAACGGGCTTCGATGCGGTACGCCGCTAATCACGCAGACCGGAATGGACGAACGGGACACGCCTCTACCAGGGCAAACCGTGGACGCTGATTAAATAGGCGTCGTGGCTGTGCCCCGGTGGAGGATGTTTTGCCGAAAGGCTGATGGCTTTACGCCAATTCGCGCTCGCCGCTCACGACGAGGGCTCCGCCGACGATCATCGAGACGACGCAGACGACGAGACCGGTGGTCACCGTGGAGTTAAAGACCCCGCCCTGAAGCATGGTCTGGAGGATGATGTAGACGAGGGCGATGAACGCGAAGAAGGCGAGCATGATGCCGATAATTTGTTTCTTGTACATCGTGTGTAGTTTTAGTTCGTTGAAAAGCGTGTTTGGTTGGCGAGAAAGGTACATAAGTTTTGGCACTTCCAAGAGCTAGCGAAATTAATGGACAAATACACGCCCCGGTACCTTCGCACGCCGCATGCCCTATCGAGGGTGGAGCGTAGTGTCTCTGCCCACCACGACGAACTCGTAGCGCACCAGCAGTAGTACCGCCACGACCTCGGCAACGAAATAGGCCTTTCCCACAGTCGTCAGCTCCGGCCACCATCGCAGCACGAGTACGGCCGAGAGCCCGACGTACACCAGGTTGGCCTTCGCGACCCGCCGCAGGTGAAAGGCCCAGTCGGCTCCTCTACGCGTCCCGAAGTAAGTGTCGTAAGCGCAGATCCCGAGCGCGAAGACGCTCAGGATCGCCATGTTGTAAGCGGGCGCCCCGAGGACGTGCGGGCGCTGCCACGCGAAGGCCGCGACGGCAGCCGTGACGAATGCGCCGACGGCGTCCAGACGGAGGAGAGAGCGAGAGTGGATAACGCAGCGGGTGTTGGCGGATGGCAAAGTACGCGTGTCTAGGCGCAGCCGCTCATCTAGCAAGCGCCAGTGCGCGCCCTCCAGGCTACCGCATCTCCGTCGCCCCCTCGTAAGAGTGCTTCAGGTCCAGATCCCCCTCCGGGGGCGTCGACATCGACTTGTCGGCCATCGCGCCCATCGGCCCGTACGCCGAGTGCATACCGCCGTCTACGTACAGCAAGTGCCCCGTGATGTAGCTCGCCTCGTCGCTCGCCAAAAACACGGCGGCGTCGGCCATCTCCTCCGGGGTGCCCCGGCGGCCCATTGGCGTGGATATCTTGAGCATCGTCTCATCCTTGAGGGTCATCGGGCCGTGCTCCTTGCGGGTCCAGGCGGTGTCGACCGGACCGGGACACACCGCGTTGACGCGCACGCCGTTGGCGACCTGCTCGTTGGCCAGACCGCGGGTCACGGCGTGGATGTAGCCCTTCGTCCC
>JBGTKC010000075.1:0-128237 GCA_041744755.1 Saprospiraceae bacterium | reverse complement strand
ACCGGCTCCTACATCAAGGGCACCGGCGGTACCTCGAACGGTCTCGTCCCGATGCTCCAGGTCTACAACGACACGGCGCGTTACGTCGACCAGGGCGGTGGCAAGCGCAAGGGTGCCTTTGCGGTCTACCTCGAGCCTTGGCATGCTGACATCTTCGAGTTCCTCGACCTCAAGAAAAACCACGGCAAGGAAGAGATGCGCGCGCGCGACCTCTTTTATGCGATGTGGATCCCAGATCTCTTCATGGAGCGCGTCAAGCAAGGAGGTGACTGGACCTTATTCGATCCGGGTGAGGCTAAGGGCCTGTTCGACGTGCACTCCGGGGAGTTCGAAGCGCTGTACCACCAGTACGAGGCCGAAGGGCGTGGCCGCAAAACCGTCAAGGCGCAGGACGTCTGGTTTGCGATCCTCGAATCCCAGATCGAGACCGGTACGCCGTACATCCTGTACAAGGACGCCGCCAATCGGAAATCGAATCAGAAGAACCTCGGTACCATCCGCTCGTCGAATCTCTGTACCGAGATTCTCGAGTACACGAGTAAGGACGAGGTGGCGGTCTGCAACCTCGGCAGCATTTCGCTCCCGATGTTCGTCAACGAAGAGACGCACCAGTTTGACTACGACAAACTGCATGAGATCACGCGGGTACTGACCCGCAACCTCAACCGCGTTATCGACGTCAACTACTACCCGATCCCGGAGGCGCGCAATTCTAATATGCGCCACCGCCCGGTGGGCATCGGTGTGCAGGGTTTGGCGGACGCCTTCATCCTCATGGGCTTCGCTTTCGACTCGGACGAGGCGCGTAAGGTCAACAAGGACATTTTCGAAACCATCTATCACGCTGCCCTCACACAGTCTGTGACCGAGGCTAAGAAGGACGGCGCCTACGAGAGCTTTCCCGGAAGTCCGGCCAGCCAGGGCATTCTCCAGTACGATATGTGGGGCGTGACCCCGAGCAATCGCTGGGACTGGGCCAGCCTCAAGGCCGACATCAAAGAGCACGGTATCCGTAACTCTCTGCTCGTGGCACCGATGCCGACGGCCTCGACCTCGCAGATTCTCGGCAACAACGAGTGCTTCGAGCCCTACAGCTCCAACATGTACACGCGCCGCACGCTGTCGGGTGAGTTCGTGATCGTCAACAAGCACCTGCTGAAAGACCTCCACCGCCTCGGACTTTGGAATGAGACCATGAAGCAGCGCCTCATGGCTGCGAACGGCTCGGTGCAGCACATCGACGGAATCCCGGGCGAGTTGCGCGAGCGGTACAAGACCGTCTACGAAATCAGCCAGCGCGTCATTATCGACATGGCCGCCGACCGCGGGGCTTTCGTCTGCCAGAGCCAGTCGATGAATCTCTTCGTCGAGAATCCGACTTTTGGCAAGCTGTCCTCGATGCACTTCCACGCCTGGCAGGCCGGCCTCAAGACGGGCATGTATTACTTGCGCTCCAAGGCCGCTGTGGATCCGATCAAGTTCACCCTCAACGCCGAGCACCAACGTGTGCAGTCGAGCAAGGAAGAGGCTGGTGCAATGGTGTTGCCCGAGGTGCAAAAGGCTGCCGTGGCCGAAGTAGCTCGACCGGTGGCTGTGTCCGCCGGGGGTATGTCCACCATTACTGCAGAGCAACTCGGGCCACAGGCGTGTAGCCTAGACGACCCCGACTGCCTCGCGTGTAGTGCGTAGACTTAGGCAATTAACGAGCAGCACACGTCGATGAGAAACGACTTTCAGCACGCCCGGTGGATCGCGAGATCGCCGGGCGTCTGTTTTGGCGAAAGCCGTGTGCGTGTCCGTCACAGCTAGCGCGAGCACCTACGTCCTAGCGCTGCTTGGCCTTAAGCTCCCGCTGTAACTCAGTTGGGCTGATGTCGTAGCGACTACGAAGGAAGCGGTTGAGGGCAGAATAGCTCCCGAAACCGGCCTTGTGGTACTGCACGGCAAATTCGACAACGCCGTCGGAGAGGATCAGCGTCCGGAGGTGGTCGTAACGTTTCTGGTTGAGGTAATTGGGGAAGGAAACTCCCGCAAAATAATTCGTGACCTGGCTCACGTACAATACATTAGAGCTGAGCCTGGCGGCCGCCTCTTCGAGGGTAAAGTCGGGATTTAGGTAGGCTTTGTTGTCGCCCACCAGGGCCTCTAGGCGGGCGAACAGCAGTGCGCCATCTTCGTAGCGAAGATTTGAGTAGCGGTAGGCCTTGCGAAGCGGGTCGGCTACATCGGTATCGTCATCGGTAGTCGCGACGGCTAGCGCCAAGGCTTTTGCCTCGACCGGGGCCTCCTCTCGTGCGTCACGGCCATCGGACTCGACGCCGACCGCGATCATCGACGCACCCTGAATTCCTTCGAAATTCGGCACGTGCTCCAGGAAGAAGTCGAAGGGGATCATTTGCTGGTCGGAGCTCAACAACTCCGTTGAGTAAGCACTGCGACTCAGGTCTAGGCCGAGTCGCTTTACCTCCTCTCGAAAACCATGCCCCGCGGGGACTTGCAAGAATTCGTGAAGACTGTTGCCGAGGGCCGGGCGGTGGTCGCAGTCGATCACCTCGCAGAAGTTGCCATCGATCCAAACGATACTGAGCTTGGTGTCACAGACAAAGACAATCGGCATATTGGGAGGGCGGACGCCACCGCGAGAGCAGTTGCGACATTATGTGTAGTTGCGGGGGTGTCCGAAAGCGTGCAAGGTTGCGCCCGCAATAGTTTTGCGTCGCACTGGCTGGTATAGGTTTCTACGTTTGGAATGTGCACCAAACAGCTTCGCGACGGGTTCCGTAACCTTGCCGCATGCCGTTGCTCACGACTTCGCTCAACTGTCAAGGTCGCCTGGTGACCTTTGCGGAGCCGCGCGTGATGGCGATCGTCAACCTGAGTCCAGACAGCTTTTACGCCGCGGGCAGCGGACGTGGATTGCTTCAGACGGTAGCTAAGTGCCTTGAGGACGGGGCCACCTTCATTGATCTCGGTGGAGCTACTTCCCGGCCGGGGAGCGGACCAACGGATGAATCAGTGGAGCGCTCGAGGGTGGTGGATGCGTTGAAGGTACTCTACAAAGAGTACCCTAGTACTAATTTCTCCGTAGATACTTACCGGGCGTCCGTGGCGCGGGCCGCGCTCGAGCACGGCGCCTGCATCGTCAACGACATCAGCGGCGCCACGGCCGACCCTGAGATGTGGCCTCTGCTCGCCGAGTGGCGCGTGCCCTTGGTCGCGATGCACCGTCTTGGCCCGAGTGCCACGATGCAAGAAGCCCCTATCTACCCAGGAGGATTGATCGAAACTGTTTTTGCGCACTTTACGGAGGTTTTGGCGAAAGCCCAGGCTTTTGAAGTCGACGACGTCGTCCTCGATCCGGGCTTTGGCTTTGGCAAGACTGACGCTCATAACTTCGAACTGCTGGCGCGGCTGCAAGATTTCCGCTTCCTGCGCCGCCCAATCCTCGTGGGTCTGTCGCGCAAGTCTACCCTCTGCCGCGCCGTCGGCGTCGACGCCGACGGCGCCCTCAATGCGACCACCGCCGCCCACGCCTTCGCCCTCCAGCGGGGGGCAGATATCTTGCGCGTACACGATGTGCGTACCGCCGCCGAGGCCATCGCCGTCTACCTTGCCTTCCACGCCGAGGACCCCTACCGCCTCCCGCCCGTCCCCCTGATCTAAGTCCTGGCATGCCGCTGTTAGTCTCTTCTTACAAGCCGCCGATCGCCTTTCGGCAAACCGACATCAATACGGTTTACGCCGGGACCCTCCGCAAGCCACCTCGCGTCGCGTGGGAGCGCGAGCGCTTCGAACTCGCCGACGGGGACTTCGTCGATCTAGACTGGGTGCGCGCGCCGGGCAGCGACAAGCTCGCCGTCCTTACGCACGGCCTCGAGGGCCACGCGCGCCGACCGTACATGGCCGGCATGGCCCGCGCCTACCACCGGGCGGGTTGGTCGGTGTGCGCGATGAACTTCCGCGGCTGCTCGGGTGAGCCCAACCGCCACGTGCGCAGCTATCACATCGGCGAGACCGGCGATCTGCGGCAAACGATTGCGCACGCCCTCGACACCACTCGCGCCCGACACCTGATGATTACGGGTTATAGTCTGGGCGGCAACGTCATCCTCAAACTCCTGGCCGAAGCCCCCGCGCTCGCGCCGCCACAGACGCTTGGCGCCGCCGTGTTCTCGGTCCCGATCCACGTCGAGGACTGTAACGCGGTCATCAACGCCTCGCGCAACTGGGCCTACCGCTGGTCATTTATCAAAAGCCTGAATAAGAAGGCCGAGGCAAAGACACGCCAACACCCCCACGTTGGGGAGTTCCGCAAGGCGAAGCGCTTCGAGGAGTTCGACGAGTGGTACACCGCCCCGTGGCACGGGTTTGATTCGGCCGAGGACTACTGGCACCGCAATAGTGCCGGACCCGTCTTGCACCAACTCCGCCACCCGGCACTCATCGTCAACGCGGCCGACGACAGTTTCTTGGCGCCGAGCTGTTACCCGCGCGACCTGGCTCGCAAACACCCCTTTATTCACCTCGAAATCCCGGCCCACGGCGGGCACTGCGGCTGGGTGGAGCGCAATGACAACGGCGATTACTACAGTGACCACCGCGCGGTGGGTTTTGCCGAAAGGCTGCTCGCCGAGCGCCTCGGCGGGCGGGAGAATCACTGAAGGATGCCCCTGGCGCGTTTTCGCGAAAGCAGGAACGCCGAGAATTCATCGGCTTCTAGGCAGTTGAGGCAATCGCCTTTGCGCAGGCCGGCTTTCTGCGCGGCGAGAACGCCGTGGCGAATGTTCTCGATGCCTGTGGCGCTGTGGGCGTCGGGGTTGATCGAGATCTTGACGCCAAGCTCCACGGCGAGCGGCACGTATGTCCAGTCCAGGTCGAGCCGCATCGGGCTGGCGTTAATTTCGACGGCGACCGCGTGCTCGGCACAGGCCGCCAGTACGGCCGGCATGTCGGGGTGGTAGCCCTCGCGACTGAGCAACAGTCGCCCGGTCGGGTGCCCGAGCATCGTCACGTACGGATTAGCGATCGCGCGGAGGAGGCGCTCGGTGGCGTCGGCGGGCGTCATGTCGAGCACACTGTGGACGCTCGCAATCACGATGTCGAGCTCCGCCAATATCTCGTCCGCGAAGTCGAGCGTGCCGTCGCGCAGGATGTCGACCTCGGTGCCCTTGAAGACCGTAAAGCCGGGATGCTGCTCGTTGTACGCGTCGATCTGGGCGGCCTGCGCGCGCCGGCGCTCCGGTGTGAGGCCGTTTGCGTAAAACGCAGCGCGGCTGTGGTCGGTGATCGTGAGGTAGGTATAGCCGGCAGCTTGAACGGCTTTCGCCAAAACGTCCAGGGTCGCCGATCCATCACTCGCGGTGGTGTGGGCGTGGACGACGCCCCGGATGTCGGCGATGGCGATGACCTTGTCCGCGGGCGTCGGCGGGTAAGGCGACGACGGTTCTCGCTGCGGCGCTGGCACGAAGGGCATGTTGGCTTCCGCAAAGATCTGCGTCTCGGTAGTCTCCCGTGTATCACGCAATGCCGCGTGGTCATCGAGGAACTCGGGCGACCCGGTGGTGGTCAGCCACTCCCGCTCGAAAGCTGCTTCGCCAGTGAGGTAGATGAGCTGCGGCGGGACACTTTCCAAGAGCCTGAATTGCGCTATTGCGTAGCCGGCGTCGAACGCTTCGACGAATCCCTGGCTAGCTAGCGCTGCGCGCAAAGGCTCGCTGTAGATGGCGAGTAGCTCGATGGCGTCGACGGTGATGGCCTGTCGTCGTAGCTGACCGGTAAATTCGACTCGCGAAGTATGCGGGCGGAGCGAGGCCAGGAGCGCTTCCGCCAGCGGCAAGGCAGAGGCATACCGTAGTCGCGCCTGCGACTCCTGGAAGAAGAGCAATTGCGCCCGTAGCTTCGCCTGGCTAACGCCGGACCAGCCTTTCAGTCCGGCGACCCGGTTCTCGTCGACGGCCTGCAGGAGTTCCCCGACCGAGCCTACCTGTAGTTCGGCCACGAGCTGCCGGACCTTCTTGGCGCCGAGGCCCTTAACGGTGAGCAATTGGAGGGCCACGGCCGGGGTATCTTCGACGTAACGACGGTACAGGTCCAGCTGCCCGGTGTTTACGAGTTCCGCGATCTTGTCCGCGATCGCTGCGCCGATGCCCTCTACGGCGAGGAGTTCAGGTTTCGGTAGCGCGGCGAAATCGACATCGCCTTTCTTGATCGTGTCCGCGACGTTCTGGTAACTGCGGATCTTGAACGCGTTCTCCCCGCGGTACTCCATGAGTTTCGCGAGGTCGGAAAAGGCCTGGGCCAGTGCGGGGTTCGTCATCGGCGCAAAGTAGGCGCGGGCTCACGCTGGCCTCGCCGCGGATCACGCCAGACGCGACTCTGTGTCTTTTGACGGGTCGATGGGTGCGATCACTCCGAGGGGCTTGCGGCGGCGGCTCTGGAGGACGAGTTCGTGGGGGGTGTACTCGGTAATTTTCTTGAAGACTTTATAAAAGGTGCTCTTGTTCTTAAAGCCGCAAAGCTGTCCGATGGCGTAGTACGTAAGGTTACTGTGCTCACCCTCAATAAGCCGGCGCTTGGCATCCGCGACGCGGTACACGTTGACGAATTGCTGGAGGTTGTTGCCGTAGTGGTAATTGACGACCTGGCTCAGGTACTTCGTGTTGGTGTCTAGCATAGCTGCTAGTTGGGGGAGGTTAAGGTGTGGGTCGAGGTAGGGTCGCTCGGAGACCATGAGTCGCCGGAGGCGCTCGTAGAGCTCGAGACTCTTGACGCCCTTCAAGGAGCTCGTCTGATACTTCGAGCTAAAGTGCATCAGTTCAAGCCTGCCGTCGTCGGCCACCTTGTCGGTGTCGATCGCGAAAGCAATGAAGTTGGTGATCACGCCCCCGTCGTTGCGCACGGGGTGCACCACGAGTCGGCACTTGTAGATCTCGCCGGTCTTGGTGTAGTTGGTGATCTCGTTTTTAAATGAGAGGCCGAGCTCGAGACAGGCGCGCATCTCGGCAATGATGTTTGGGTCCGAGCGCTCGCCCTGGAGCACGGAGGGCTTCTTTCCGCGAACCTCATCGATATCGTAGCCGGTGAGCTCGGTGAAGTAGTCATTTACCCACAGGATTGAGCGACTAGCATCCGTGAGGATGATAGCCACGGTAGGCGGTGCGGACATCCTTTCCATAGGTGTGGGTTGTGGGCCAAAGTAGGTTTAGCGCTCAATCGGTGAAGTTAGGCCACCGTAAGCGATGTTGGGTTGAGTGAAGGTCGTGTCCATGTCCCCTTTTACTATCCTTCGTCGGGCGTGAAGGGATATGGACACGTCACCGGATAGTGAAGGATTCAGCGAATCGGTCGGAGTCCTGGGCATCGGTGAAGTCACGACTAAAGGAAGCTCTAGCTTTGAATATCGAGCATCTTCAAAAGAACGAGACGCATCGCTAGCTCTGCCCAGGCAAGGGATGTTAATCGCGATTACTGCGCCTCCACGGCGACGCTCCGAAGTTGTTTAAGTGCTCTGTGGTAGGCGCTGTAGCTCCCAAATCCGGCCTCCTTCCACGGGGCAGATTGCTCAGGCAGGCGTGATTGTAGCTGCTGGGCGGCCATCCACTGAATCCTCAAGCGGTTTATGTAGTTTGGGAAACGCTCATTGCAGAAATAATTAATCACGTGGCTGAGGTACTGCGTATTTGTATTGAGCTTCTGCGCAAGACCCCCGACCGTAAGCCGCGACTTGCGGAAGAGATCCTCACTACGGACGAGTCGATCCATGCGCAGGAAGATTTCCCGGCCGCGCTCGTACGATAGGCTAGTAGTTGCGTACCGACCGGCGAAGTCGAAGCTCGGCCTCGAATTAAGCTCGAAGTGATCCTTGGGGAGAACTTCGAGCACTACGACAATCGAGGAAAACTGTTCCGACAGATCGAAGACCGGGTGCGCGTGGAGGTGTAGGTGCCCCCGGTAGCCCACCGGCGAAACGAAGGCGGCGTCGAGCTCGAGGTTTACGCCTCCTCTGACGCGAGCACGGATATCTCCCCAGCTGAATTTTGCATTTAACTTCTGTGCCACCTCGTCGACCGTAAGGTTAGCCGCCTCGTAGTCCGCGAGTCCGAGTAATCGACAGGCGCTGAACGTAGCGTAACGCACTACCCCGCCTCGATCGGCAATAAGGACACATGACTTGGGCGCAGTAGGCATCACTGATTTTTTTGGGACAAAATATTCTAGCTCATGGAAGGTTCTTCGTTTCTTTCGTTGGACCGAAAAATAACCACCAACGCGGTTACGATCGGATGGAATTTACCCACCGATAAGTATCTCAATATCCTCTGACTCCCGTTGAGCTTCCGCGTCTGGCGAATCTATAACGGCAAAATTTTAGCATAGCAAAAGTTAGAAGTCTGAAACCGTCATCGAAGTGCAATAGTCTATTGCACTTACCGAATGGTTAGCTTCTTGCCTCAGCGGTTGTGTTCGCTCTGAAGATAGGCTTTTAGGAAGCCTCCGATGTCGCCGTTGAGCACGGCGTCGGTCTGCGGGGTCTGGTACCCCGTGCGGTGGTCTTTTACGCGCCGGTCATCGAGCACGTACGAGCGGATCTGCGAGCCCCACTCATTAGCCATCTTCCCTGCCTCGACTTTGTTGCGCTCGGCGGCCTGGCGTTGTAGCTCCCGTTCGTAGAGCCGGCTGCGCAGCATTTGGATGGCTTTCTCGCGATTCTGGTGCTGCGAGCGTTCGGCTTGACACTCGGCGACCAGGCCGCTCGGCAAGTGACGTACGCGAACCGCGGACTCGGTCTTGTTGACGTGTTGTCCACCTGCGCCACTCGCGCGGAACGTGTCCCACTCCAAGTCGGCGGGGTTGATGTCGATCTCGATCGTGTCGTCGACCACGGGGTGAACGAACACGCTCGCGAAGCTCGTCATGCGCTTGCCCTGGCTGTTAAACGGCGAGATCCGCACGAGGCGGTGGACACCGTTCTCGCCCTTAAGCTGCCCATAGGCGAAATCGCCGGTGAGTTCGACGGTCACGCTCTTTATTCCGGCCTCCGTGCCGTCGGTGCGGTTGACCTCGCTAAGTTTGTAACCCTCTCGCTCGGCGTACATACTGTACATGCGCAGCAGCATCTCCGCCCAGTCCTGCGCTTCGGTGCCGCCCGCGCCAGCGTTGATCTCCAGTACGGCTGGCAGCTCGTCCTCCGGCCGGTTGAGCGTGGAGCGAAACTCTATATCTTCAACGAGTTCGAGGGTTTTGGCGAAAGCCGCATCCACTTCCGCCTCGGTGGCCTCGTCGGCCTGGCGGAACTCCTCCAGGACCTCGAGATCCTCCACGGAAGTCTGCAGCGATTCGTACAGCCTCACCCACCGCTGGGTGCCCCGCAGTTCCTTCATCGTGACTTCGGCGGCTTCGGCGTCGTCCCAGAAACCTGGCGCTACCGACTGGTGCTCGAGGTCCTCGATGCGTAATTTGCGATTGTCTACGTCAAAGGTAAGCCCTTAGAGAGCCCATCCTGGTTTGTAGATCGCGGAACTGATCGCTGGTCATAAGAGAGGAGAGATAGGGCGCCCGGGGTCGAAGCGGCGCTGGAACAGGCTTTGCGGAGGCGCTGAGATTCGGCCCCCGCGGCGCGCATTTACTGAATTTTGTCCAGCTGCACGTAGAAGGCCAGTTCGCTATTGGCGGGGATCGGGCCACTGGCGCGCTCACCGTAGGCGATGTCGGAGGGGAGGATGAACATGGCGCGGGCGCCCTCATTCAGCAGGGCGATACCCTCGTCCCAACCGGGGATCACCTGCCCCTGTCCGAGCGGGAAAGTGATCGGTTGCCCGCCGCGGAAACTATTATCAAACATCTCCCCGTCGGCGGTAAGGGCGCCGAAGTAGGTAACGGTCACCATTTGGCCGGCCTGCGCCTGCGGGCCGTTCCCCGGTTCCAAGATCTTGTACATCAGCCCGGAGGCCGTCTTCGAGTAGCCCGCCCCGTTGGCACCCTGGCGCCCGAAGTCCGACAGGAGAGTCGCGACGCTGTCCTGCACTGCCGCGACGCGCTCGCCGTAGGCCTGTCGCTCCGCCATGGCCGTTGCCTGCTCGCGTTCGATGTTTTGCCGAAAGGCGGTAGCCGCAGTCGAATCCCCCACGGAGACGATCTTGATCTCGATTCTCAGACCGGCGTCGAAGTCGATCCCTGGAGGCAGAGTACCGCGCTGTAGACTGTCGAACTTCTGGATCAGGGTCGCGCTGTCGCCCTGGCTCAAAGACTGTAACACGGACAGGAACACGTTGTCCTCCTCGGTGCTCGGGTCATCGTCCGGGATGATCGACTGCTGGCCCTCAGGCTCGACGGTGCGACTGTCGTTGATGAGCGAATCTTTGTTGTAGACGCCGATGTGGAAGGCGACCAGGTCCCCGGTCTTGATGTTATCGCCCGGCTCGTCGTGGCGGATGATGAGCTTGTCGCCGTTGTCGAAAACGATCTCCTTCTCGCCACAGGCTGTCGCCAAAACAGTAGCTAAGACGACCGCGCAAAGAGTTCTGTACATCATAAGAATTTGTAAAACGGGCGCGAATATACGCGGGATAAGCACTTGTGCTCATCCGGCAACCTCCACGGCGGCGACCTCCTGGCCGTTGATCACCTGCTTGAATCTCGTAACCGTGTTGCGGAGGCCGGAGTAGCTGTGACCCCCGGCTGCGTTTTTGTGCCCGCC
Organism: Saprospiraceae bacterium; assembly: GCA_041744755.1. Classification (GTDB taxonomy): domain Bacteria; phylum Bacteroidota; class Bacteroidia; order Chitinophagales; family Saprospiraceae; genus CALDTK01. Next base: position 117,541 of record JBGTKC010000075.1, on the reverse strand, counting down.
ACCCTTGAAGTGCTCGGACGCGATGGCCTGGACGTCGATGTCGCCCCTGGAGCGCAACGAGAGCTTGACGATGTTCGGCTGTTCGGTGATGAAGGCGGCCAAGTCGATACCCTGAATCCGCAGCATCTGATTAACGATCCCCTCGGTGTCACCGCGCTGGATCTCGAACTGTTCGTAGTCGCGTTTGGTGAGCGTGATGAGGCCGGCCTTGCGCTCCGGGAAGACCTCCATCCGATTGGCGAGACAGTGACCAAGGATCCGCATCTGTTTTTCGGTATACCCGCTGAACAGCGCGGTCTGGAGCGCCTCGAAGTCCACGCCGATGTCGAACATCTCGGCTACCTCGCGGAAGAGGCGAGCGCTGGTCGCGTAGGCGAACCCCCCGGTGTCGGTGAGGACGCCGGTCAGGAGGGGCTCGACGACATAGGGGGTCACCCGTTCGCGATCGCCCATGTCCTTGATGGTCCGGAAGACGAGCTCGCAGGTACTGCTAGCCGTCGTGTCGCTCACCGTCACCTGTGCCATGTCCTCGGGGTAGAGGTGGTGGTCGATCAGGAAGCGGGGCGTGTCGGCTTTCGCCAAAACCAGTTCGCCGAGTTTGTCTATCCGGTCGATCGAGTTGAAGTCAAGCAGTCCAATCAGCTCGGCGTTCGCAATGGCGGCCTCGCAGGCGGGCGCGTCCTTGTCGAAAACGAGCGTCTCCTCGACCCCGTCAAGGAAACCCAGGAACTCTGGGTAGTCGCTCGGGACGAGGACCGTGACGCGGTGTGAGAGGCCCTCGAGGTAGCGCCGCATGCCGAGCGTGGCACCGATCGCGTCACCGTCGGGGTTGCGGTGGCCGATCAGGACGATGTCACGAGGCTGGGAGAGGAACGTGCGGAGATCCGGGAGACTTTCCATAAGGCAGTGGCGCAAAAGTACAAACGTCAGGAGCAGACGGTTGTCGGGCGAGTGCTCTCACGGGGAATGGCCTACTTTTGCGACCGCAAAACAAAATCGCACCCAATGGCCGGCAACATCACCCTTACCATGGTTAAGCCCGACGCCGTGCGCGACGGCAACATCGGCAGCATCCTCGCCGACATTGAGCGCGCGGGCTTCCGGATCAAAGCCCTCCGTTACTACCACATGAATCCCGTAGTGGCCGGACGTTTCTACGAGGTCCACAAGGAGCGACCTTTCTACGCCGAGCTGGTCGACTTCATGTCCGGCGGACCGATCGTGGCCGCCGTGCTCGAGAAGGACAACGCCGTGGCTGCGTTCCGCGACCTGATTGGCGCTACCAATCCGAAGGAGGCTAAGGCAGGCACCCTACGCGCCAAGTACGCGAAATCCATCGGCGAGAATGCCGTCCACGGCTCCGACTCCGACGAGAATGCCAAGCTGGAGTCGAGCTTCCACTTCGCGGCACACGATATATACTAGCAGAGGGTTCGCCTAATTATGATCAGCGGAAAGGCACCGAGGACTGCGGAGTGCCGCAGGGGCCGTACGTACTAGCTCGGCGGCCCTCGGCGTCTCTGCGGTGACACAACCAGTGTGCCGCAGGCACGGATCACAAGGTCACTAACGTTACCCCATCCCCGCCCTGATTGGCCTCTGGGTGTCTGGCCTTCACCAGCTTATACTCCCGCAGCTTCTCCTTGACGGCCTTGCGCAAAGTCCCGTTGCCCTTGCCGTGTAGAATCTTCAGCTCCGAGACATTCTCGATCATCCCGCGGTCGACGAAGTCCTGAACGAGGTTTAGCACCTCCTCTCGCCGGAAGCCGCGTACGTCGAGTTCGGTCTTGAAGCCACCCTCCTGCTCCCGTAGATCCCGACGGACGCTCGGCGTGCGGCGGATGTCCATCTGTTCGTGAATCGCCTCGAGGTCGCGGGCGCTCGCGGTCATGCGGAGTTCGCCCATGCGCACCACCGCCACGTTGCGGTCGATGGACTCGATCACGCCCGTAGCTCCGCCCCGCCGGAGCCGCACGTGATCGCCGGCCTCCATCGCGCGATTGAGGATCGTGGTTTTGGCGGAAGCCTCATCGAGCTCCTCGCGGAGCTCTTGCACCACCTCCTCGCGGGCCTTGCGGGACTCTCGCTGTGCGTGGACGATCTTTTTCGCCTCCTCACTGCGCTCGGCCTCGCGCATCTCGCGCATCGAGCGCTCTAGGTCCTTCTGGTGGCGGGCCTCGGCCTGAAGGGCGCGCTCCTGGGTCTCCAGTTTGAAGGTCTTGCGCTGCACCTCGAGGTCTTTCTGCATCCGGGCGTAGGTACTGCTGAGGCGATTGAGCTTCGATCGCTCCTGTTCCAACTCGTTGGCGAGCTGTTCGGCGCGGGTGCGCTCGCGTTCGAGATTGAGGAGGAGCTCGTCGACCTCGTGCTCGTTGCCACGCACGCGGGTGCGGGCATAGGCGAGGATCGCGTCTTCGATCCCGGATTTCGTGGCGACCTCGAAGGCATAACTCGAACCGGGTTTGCCGATGCGCAACTCGTAGGTCGGCGCGAGGGTGTCCACGTCAAAGACCATCGCGCCGTTGACCAAACCCCGCTGTTTATACACGAAGGCTTTCAAGTTGCCGTAGTGCGTCGTGATCACGCCCCAACAACCGGCCTCGTTGAGCTGCTGAAGGATGCTCTCGGCAATGGCGCCCCCGAGGTTTGGGTCGGTCCCGGAGCCGAATTCGTCGATGAGTACGAAGGTGCGGGGACCGGCGGCCTTGAGGAAGGCCTTCATGTTGCGAAGGTGACTGGAGTAGGTACTCAGATCGTCGTCGAGGCTCTGTTGGTCGCCGATGTCGGCGCACATCGCCTCGAATATCCCGAAGCGACTTTCCGGGTTGCAGGGCACGAGCATCCCGGCCTGCACCATGGTCTGGAGTAATCCAGCCCCTTTAAGCATGATCGACTTACCGCCGGCGTTCGGACCGCTGAGCAGCAGCACGCGGTTGTTGCCCTCCAGGCGGAGGTCGAAGGGCACTACCTTGCGTCGCTCTTTCTCGAATTTAAGGAACAGCAGTGGGTGTCGGGCGCCCAGCATGTGGAAGGTTGGCTCCTGCTGGACGTGCGGCTGATTGGCGCTCATCCTCCGCGCAACGACGCCCTGGGCCCGTAGACAGTCAAGCGCGGCACGTGCCGACTCGAAGGCGCGCAGGGTCGGCAGTTCGGGACGCAGTTGCGCGCTCAACTCACGCAGCAGTCTGGCGATCTCGCGCCGCTCGTCGTTCCCTAGATCGAAGAGGTCGTTGTTGAGGCCAATCACCTCCTCCGGCTCGATATAGGCCGTCTGCCCCGTGGCGGACTGGTCGTGTACGATACCACGGATCTTGCGCTTGTTGCCCGCCGGCACCGCCAGCACCCGCCGACCGTTGCGAAAGCTCTCCACCGTGTCGCTCAGCAACTCACGCTCGCGGTAGTTCTGCACGAGCCCGCGGAACTTGGCGTCGATCTCGCGCTGCACGTTCTGCATTGCGCGTCGGATACGCGCTAGCTCCGGGCTCGCATCCGGCCGAATGGCGCCGTCGTCGTCGACGATCCTGTCGATGGCCTCATTGAGGCGTGGCGCCGGGGCAATGGCCCGCACTTCGCGGGACAGTCGGGGGTAGCGCTCGGCCCGGTCGTGATCGGCGAAGTGTCGATTGGCCGCGAGCTGGTCGCGCAGCAGGAGGTTGATCTGGACCAACTCCTCGAGGGACATGGTGTAGTTCTCGAGCTCGAGCATCCGCAGCGCCTCCGTTAGGTCCTCGTACGCACGCAGGGGCGGCTGTTCCCCGGCGCCGAGACTGCGAAGCATATCGCTCGCTAAATCTAGCCTGTCGTTGGCCGCGACAGCGTTTGTATAAAAGAGAGGGGCTTTCGCCAAAACCCGTCCGCCGGGGCCGAGCGTCTCGGCGGCCTGCAGCGCGACGACGCGGTCGAACTCGACTTTCTCTAGGAAATCTGTTGGGAGGGTATGAATGGCCGGCATGCGGGGGGAAGCAACGATGGGGGAGGGGGAAGGGTTTGCATACACCACCGCAGCTGGAACGCAGAGAGCGCGGGGGGGGGGCGCAGAGGTACGGAAAGGGCCGCAGAGGCTGTGCGTCGTGCTTCTGTGGCCCTCTGGATACCTCGGCGCCTCTGCGGTAATTGACGGAGGCCCGCAGAGCCAACCCTACCTTGTGCCCCTATGGCTGGCAACTCCTTCGGCACCGCTTTCCGCATCACGAGTTTTGGCGAAAGCCACGGACCTGCCATCGGCGTGACGATCGACGGGTGTCCGGCGGGACTCGACTTCGACGAGGAATTCCTGCAAACTGAGCTCGCGCGCAGGCGCCCGGGCCAAAGCGCCATCGTGACGCAGCGCAAAGAGGCCGATCAGGCGGAGGTTTTGTCGGGGGTCTTCGAGGGAAAGACCACCGGTACGCCTATCGCGCTGCTCATCCGCAATGGCGATCAGCGAAGCCTCGACTACGAGCACATCAAGTCGCAGTATCGGCCAAGTCACGCCGACTACACTTACGATGCGAAATATGGGCACCGCGATCACCGCGGGGGAGGTCGCTCGTCGGCGCGGGAGACGGCGGCTCGGGTGGCGGCGGCGGCTTTCGCCAAAACGCTCTTGTCCACGGTAGGCATCGGGATCACTGCCTTCGTGGAGCGCGTCGGCGACGTGGCGCTAGAGGTGTGGCCCTCCACATTCGACAGCGCGATCATCGAGGGGAATCCCGTCCGCGCGGCCACCGCCGAGACGGCCATCGCAATGGAGACCCGCATCCGCGAGGTCCGCAAAGCCGGCGATACGATTGGTGGGGTGGTGGGCTGTCGGATCACTGGCGTCCCGGCCGGCTGGGGCGATCCGGTCTTCGACAAGCTCCACGCTGATCTAGGCAAAGCGATGCTGTCGATCAACGCCTGCAAAGGTTTCGAGTACGGCAGCGGCTTCGGCGGCACGCACTGGCTCGGCTCGCAGCACAACGACGCCTTTGTGGTGGAGGGGGGGAGCGTCCGCACGAAGAGTAACCACAGCGGCGGCATCCAGGGTGGGATTTCCAACGGCATGCCTATCGAATTCCGCGTGGCCTTCAAGCCGGTGGCCACGATCATGCGCGACCAGGAATCTATCAACTCCGACGGTGATGCGGCCGTGGTGACGGGGAAGGGCCGGCACGATCCGTGTGTGTTGCCGCGCGCCGTGCCGATCGTGGAGGCGATGGCGGCCTTGGTGCTGGCGGATCACATGCTGAGGTCGCGGGGGGTGAGAGTGTAGTTCGATGTGAGGCTATCAGATTGCGTAGTAAATAGTTATACTTGAAAATGGTCAAGTCAATAAAAGATACTACAAGTATGGTGCTTACTGCGTCCCTGTATACAATTTTATGTGTTGGCTGTAGTAATGGGCGCCCTTATCCCGTTGGACTCAACAACGAGGTCAACACAGAAGCTGTAGCCCCGGTAAATAATGTTCGAGCACGGGGCAGTAATTATTGCGCAACGGACTTGCCGACTGCCACGTTGGCGCATAACTTTCGAGACTTCTTTATTAAGTTCCAATCGGATTCTGTTTTTTAGGGAAGCCACACGCTGGACAGCATTCTCATAGTCGTCGAGGAGACTGATGCTACTCCAGACACCAGTTACTACTCCGGACGCGTCACGTACGACTGCAGCGAGTGGAAAGGACAGGTCGTTCTAAGCTATACATCAAAAGTGCAGGACTCGGTGACGGTACTGATCCAGACAGAAGATACAGGTATTTACGAAGAGCATTTTTTTATCTGGAAACAAACCAAGTGGATGTTGGCGATGATCAAAGACTCTTCGAATTAGAAAAGAGAAGCACGCGGCACTCAAATCAACTTTCGGTGCGCTTTGCGTTCCAATCCGCTTAAAATACCTTGATCGGCTCGAACAACTTTGCCTCCTCATCCCGCTTACTCACGACGGGCGCATAACCCAACAGCTCCCTGAAGCTATCAAACTCCCGGCGGTAGGTCAGCCCCACGCCCGCGCGCGTCCTATTCGCATTGCCGAAGTCAATGTTGCGATTCACGAAAGCCTTGAGTCGCAAGCGCCGATCGTCGGAGATCGCGTAGACCACCTCGAAGTTGCCGGCCGTGAGCGAGCCTTGGTTCACGCCCGTCTGCCCTACGCTTACCCCGACGCCGATCTCTAGGCGGTCCTCGAGGAAGTAGGTCCGTAGGCGCGTGCGCACGTCGTTGCCCACCGCGCCGCCACTCAGCCCGGAGAGCGAAGAGTTGTTCTGGAGGTTGATGTCGAAGTCGATGCCGCTCAGGGCGCTGTTGGCTCCCGCAAGGGAGGTAAACAGCTCTGTCAGAAGGTAGCTCAACTGATTGGAGAACAACTCCGAGATCGTGTTAAATCCTACCGAAGTCGCCTGTAGCCCTTCGCCTCTCGGCAAAAACTGCCCAACGACGATTAGACCGAACACCTGCCGATTTAAGCTATTCTCGTCTTGCTTAATCAGCGACAGCGCTGAGTTGGCATAATTTCGCAGTTGTCCCTGGAGCTGATTCAATGCGATGTCAAAAGTCACCGTCGGGCGCTGTAGGTCACCCTTGAGGATCATCTTAAGATCGACTGGAGTAGGTTGGTTGGCTGATCTCTCGAGGTCACCCTGCCCAGTCACAAACTCACTCACGAGGCCGATCGGTGCCGCCTGTAAACCTTCATATTTCGCCACAAGATTTAGGTCTGCACTAAAGGGATCGCCTGTCCAGTTAATCGTCCCCCCAGGCACCACCGAGAAAGGCTTGTTGACCACGTTTAACAGCGTAAATAAATACTCTCCCTGGTCAATAGCGAAGTTGCCGAACATCGAATACGTCCCCGTCCGCCGGATGTCTATCGAGATGTCGCCCGACCCTTGCGCCCGCATGATATCACCAGAAGCCTCGTCGAATACCAGCATCAACTCGGCCGCCGGTGTCACGCGGATCTCCATATCCATGTTGATGCCCTTCAGGGTACTGGCCGCAGTTTGCTTAACCGTGTCCTCAGGCTGTCTGAATTTTATAAACCTTAGCTCCGAGTCGGCCGTCGCGCCACTCACCGGAAACACGATCCGCGTATCGTTGAGTGCCGTCGCGTTGATGTCGATGTCGGTGAGATTAAACGGGCCCGAGAAGGCCACCTTCCCCGACATGAAGGCGTCGCCGTAGAAGAGTGGGTTGTCTTTTTTGCCGGTATTCAAAACCTCTAGGCGGTCGGTGAGCAGACTTACGTCCAAGGCCCAATTCTTCAAATTCTCGTGCACGAGTCCCCCGTTGATCGTGGCCACGTTCCCGAAGCGGTCGCGGATCTTCTTCCCGCTAGCGTCAAGCCGACGGCCGTTGATGCGCACGTATTGGCTGTCCACGAAGTAACGGGTCTTTAGGTAGTCCACGGTGACCCCGAGCTTGTCGATAAGCAAGCCGCCCTCCGGGGTCATCGTCTCGGGCGTGCCGAAAATGTGGAGGTCGGCCCCGAGCTTGCCTTGCAGGTTGGTGATGCCGGGGATGAAGTAGCTGAGGAAGGACATGTCGAAGTCCTCGCTCGTCACGCGGGCGTCGAGGTAGTTGGCCGGTCGCGGTTTGCCGTCTACGACCTGCCCGGCGCCCGTCGCCAAGGACGCGTCGATGACGGCCTGTTGACCGTAGCGACTGAACGTCGTGTACAAAACCACGGCCTCTGTCGAGTCCTCCCGCGTCACAAGCGTCTGGATCGCGCCCCAGTCCACGCCGTTCATACTGAAGGTGTCGACTGCGAGACTCAGCGTGAGGTTGGTCTGCGCGTAGATGTCGTCCGCCGTGAAGTAGGCGTCCGCATCGCCCGCGATTTGGACCTTCTCCGGGTTGAGGTAGGCGTTAAAGATCTCGAGGTCGAACTGGCGCATCAGGACATTGACCCCGCGCTGCCCGACGGACTCCACCTCCACGAAACGCTTCCCGGACCGCAGCACGAGGTTGCGCGCCGTCAGCTGGCGGTTGCCTATCACGAGCTGGTTGCCCTCATCGACGGTCCACCGCTCGCCGCTCACGTCGAGGTGACTACTGCGGTCGAGCTCGAAGACCACAGCCGTGTCCCCGAGGGTGACCGTCCCCCCCATCTTGATCTCTCCGAGCACTCGCGTGGTGGTATCCGAGCTTACGCCAAAGCGGATCTCGCCGTCTGCGTACTCGCTAAATACATTGACTCCCGTGAAGCCGAACTTCCCGAGCCCGAGCTGTGCCACGCGGCCGTCTAGTTGCAACTCTCCGGACTGGCCCTTGAGCTCAAATCCGAACCCATCGAAGGTGATGCCGGCGATCCGCGGTGAGACCCCCGAGAACGACAGATCGATGTCTTCGCGGTCGGCGTCGTAGCGGAAGGCCAAGACTGCGCCGTCCAAGTTTTCGATCGGGAGCCCGAATACCCCCAGTGCGCTGTCTACGGCCACCAGCCGTACGTCGAGGCTGATCCGCGCCGCCAGGCTATCCGACGAGACTACGGGCGCCAGGCCGGTCCTCTGGTAGAGCCCGGGGTAGGTTTTGGCGAAAGCCGCCTGCAACTCCTGCGGCAGCTTCTGCAGGCGATAGCGGCCGCTTAGTTCAAACTGCACCTGCGGACTATCGAACACGAGCCGCTTGTCGCCATCCGGCGCGACCATTTGCTCCGCCCTGATCTTGGTGAAGTTGTACTCCCGACCGTCTCTGTTGAGCAGGCGCAGGCTGTCCGCCGTTACGCTACCCTCGAGGTTCTCGATACTCAGCGAATTCGAATTGACCGTAAACAAGCCGGATACCCGCCAGTCGGTCTTGGCCAAGTTCAGTGCCCGCGGATCGATGTTGCGCGTATCGAGCGTAAACCCGAAGCGCTCCTGCCCCGGGCGAGTATCGAGACTTCCGTCAAAACTGAAGTCTGCGTTCGGATCACCGCTGTCGAGCTTGCCGGCGAACCCATTCGGATCCAGCTTGCCGATGATGCTGATGTCGCGGTAGGTGTAGTCGCGGTACGTGAGGGCCTGCACCTCGCCAACGAGATCGAGGAGGAGTGTCTCGCGCTTAATCCCGCGGCCTTCCTTGATGTCGACGCTGGCGCTCACGCGTCCGAGGTCCTCATTGCCGATAAATCTTCCGAGGTCGAAGTCGTAGAGTCGCGCCGTCCCCGTGTAGGTCGGCACCGCGCCCCGACGCACGAATCGCGTATCCAGCGTCGCTCTGCCGAGTTCCGACTCGATCTCTCCAAACGCCACGAAGTCGGTCACGAATCCCGTGAATCGTCCGCTGAACCGGATCTTCCCTAGGCGCTCCAGGTTCGGTGGCACCGTCACCGTTGGCAGCCAACGCTGTACGCGTGGCAAGTCGGTGGTCAACTCTTTGACATCCACGAAGAGCCATGCCTCCATGGGGTTCCGCAAGCCACGCGCGCTGATGTCGGCCCGTATGCGCGATCCGTCCGGCAGGCCGAGTTCGAGGTCGTCGACTTTGATTCGGTCGCGCGTGCCGTTGATCTCTCCCGACAGTGAAATGGCGTCATCGAGGTAGGTTTGGAGACCCTTCACGGTTTTGAGCGCAGGTATCAATGCCAGCAGGTCACTCACGCCGAGGACGTTGTCCGCGAGCGTAGCTTCATAACGGACGTTCTCGGTCACGTCTCGCCAGTCGCCCCCCTCCGGGATGGTTACGCTGAGCTGATCGCCGAGCTCAGTCGTCGGTGTACGCAGATCGAAGTCCTTGAGCTGCAGTCGTCGGTTCGTAAGTACGACCTCACTGGCGGTAAAGCGCTGCAGCTGCAGGTCGGATCGACGCTCGTAAAAATTGAGCCCACCGAGCTTGAGTCCTAGGCTGTCGGGAGTGAGTGACAGGTCCGTAAGGGCGAGGTCTAGATCTGTGACCGTGAGGTGAGCCGGGTCGAAGGTGCCAGGGGGCTTGGCCGCGACGCGCTGGTCGTCTACGCTGAAACTGCTGTTGCGTAGATTCAATGTCCCGAGCTCTACGAAGAAGTCTGGTAGCACTCGAAATTCACCCTGTGGCCGCATTCTCGCCTCCAGACCCTCGGTGTTGCCCGGATCCGCCGGGGCGAGCGCTACACCCTGGGCAGGCGCGAGTGGCAACATGGTAAGCGCGAAGTGCAGCCCCTCCCCGCTGATCGTCTCGCCGACGATTCGCTTGCTAGCGAGGTCGAGTTGGTCTAGCTCCACCAGCACATTGCTTATGCTCCCGCGCACTCGTTGGCCGGCAACTCGATCGTCGGAGGTCACTAGGGCGTCGGTGATTACGAGCCGGCGGAGGTCGATGGCTAGTGGCTTGCGCACCGAACCATCGCCGGGCCCGCTACCGAAACCGAGGTTCTCCAGCACGAAATTCCAATTGCCCGCCGCGAGACTGCTGTCGCGCCGCAAGTAGACGCGCGCGCCGGTGAGCTCCACCGATTCGATGAGGAGCTGCTGGTGGTACAGCGAACGCAGGGGCTGAAAGAGTGCTACCTCCAGCTCCCGCGTTGACAGCAGGGTGTCGCCGCGTCGGTCGAGTAGGTGGACGCCCCCGAGCGCCACCTTGGTGAAAGGCACGATATGGATAGATTCCACGGCGAACTCGGCGCCCAAAATGGTACTTACTTGCGTGTTGGTCTGTCGGATTGCCCAGCGCTGTACAGCCGGAACCTGCAGCGCGAGCGTCGCGACGATGAGGACGATAAGCACGAAGAGGATTAGTCTCAGCGCAATCCGCACGCTCAGGCCAGCCACGTAACCGATCTGGTACGCGAGGCTGCGCCTCACCTTCACGTTCGTGACTTCTTGCGGCTCCTGCCGTGGTGTCGGTTCTTCCAATTGTCAGCGTCGTAGTGGCGGCCGGGCGCGAGTACGCCGCCGCAAGGTAGCTGCGGGGTCGGAGGGGCGTCGTCCCGAGTCTAACGTCTCCGAGACTATATAACATGCACGCGTAATGCCGCCGACGCAGGGCTATCAGAGTGGGTACTCTGTCTACCGCATACGTGTCTACACGTCAATATAGGCGATGTCAGTATTTCGGAGGCCGTCACGCTTCTATGGGCACTCGCGTCACCGCGGCCACCGCGTCCCCACCTGCGGGCGGCTGCAGGCGGTCCGTACCCGAGGCTTACATACGGGCAAGAACTCAGTACTTACTTCCCTCGCTCAATCATGCCTTCCACCAGCCAACGCGCCAGGGCTTCCCGGTTGCCGGGGATGAGCACCCGCTGCTGATCGAAGCTATGCTGGATATTGCCGAGTTCGATGTAGATCGTCGGGACCTCCACTTCGCGGAGAGTGAAGAGCTCCCGCGAGCGGACGCTACCCTCGTACTCTTGTCTGCGTCCCTGCTTTTTGTAGTTGCGCCTCAGGGCGTCTCGCATCTCCTCCGCCATATCTTCGGAGGCGTCCGAACTCTTCTGGTAGTAAAAGAAGAGATCGGTCTGTCGCTCCGCGTGACGCGAGTCTACGTGGACCTCGACACAGTACTGCTTCTTGATACCGCCGAGTTTGGCCTTCTTACTCAGCGCGTTCACGATCTCGGTGCGCTGCGACAGGCGTTCGACTTGGTCCCTCGGCACTGCTACGTCCCCCCATGCCTCCTCGTCGTAGTCGCAGTCCAAGTAGTGCTCGTCGCGGATGCCGTCGTCGCGGTCGCGGACGATGACGAAGGGGACGCCGCCGTGCATGAGGATGTGACGCGCCATGCGTAACACGACATCATAGGCGTATTCGTCCTCGCAGACGGTATTCCCGTCGATCTTGGCCATCGCCCCGGGGTCCGGTCCGCCGTGACCGGAGATGAGGTAGAAGTACTGCCCTGCCAGTGTCTGGTCGACGGTCTCCACCTCGCGGTAGACCTCGCCGAAGAGGTCGTAGCCCGGGGTCTTGCTTGACTTCTGCGCGACAACCTGTTCGCCGTCCGGGTTGGGCGCTACCGTGACCTTGGACTGGCCATCGTGACAGCCGATGAGACCGTAGGGCACCCAAAGCGCCAGCGACTTTTCGTAGGGTGCGGCCTGTAGGCCATCAGCCTCGCGGGCGCGATTGTATTGTTGCAGGACCCGCGCGAGATTCATGTCCTGATTGTCGATCGTCGTGCGGATTGAGCGCCCGTCGTAGGTGTACTGGATCAAGGGCAACTGGTAGTCCTTGTCGCGCTTGAGGTCTTGTTTTGCCGAAAGGCCGTTGAGTTCCCGGAATTTGCCCACGTGACAGTTGTCTATCGGGAGGCCAAAACGGCGCAATAGTCCGTATAGTCCCTCCCCCTCCGCAACCTTCGCCTGCACGTACACCGGTGGGATAACCGTGGGGACGCCACTCGACTGCGGAGCTGCGCTCGATGCGAGGCCGAGGATTAGGCACGGGAGGAGGAGTTTTTGAAGAAGTCGGATCATCGATGCGGCGGGGGAAGGTAGGAACGTGTGGCATTCGAGGTATCGTGCCAGACGCGTCTCACGGGCGGCTACCTTGCCGCCATGCTGCAGCGCTACCTGACCCTCGTGCGACTCGAGTGGCGACTCGAGCTCCGGCAGGGGGCGTCGCTCGCGAGCGTAGGATTGTTTGTGATCGGCACCGTGTACCTGTTCTCGCTCGCCTTCGGGACGCTTGAGCCCCGGCTGTGGAATGCGCTGTTTTGGCTCGTACTGCTCTTCAGCGCCACTAACGCCTCCACGCGTCTCTTCAGCCGCGAGCTCACCTACCGCTATAACTACTACGCTCAGTTGGCAAGTCCGCTCGAGGTCTTCGCCGCCAAAGCGACCTTCGCCACCGTGCTGCTGCTCGGCGTGGGCGCCCTTAATTGGGCGGCGCTCGCGCTGCTGTTCGGCAACCCGATCCGCGACTACGGACTTTTCACCCTCGCGATCGCGCTCGGGGGCGTAGGTCTGGCGCTGGTGCTGAGTTTCGTGGCGGTGCTAACGGCGCGGGCGCGGGGCGGGGCGGCTCTCACGTCGGTGCTCGCGTTCCCGCTCCTTATCCCGCTCTTGCTCACGCTCGTCAAGCTCGGAGCCGTCGCAGCCCGGTTGATCCAGCAGACCAGTACGACCAAGGATGTCCTCCTGCTCGGCGGCGTCGATCTCCTGGTCATCGGGTTGTCGATCCTACTCGTGCCCACGGTCTGGAAGGAAGCCTGACGGCGAGATGTAGAGCCGCGGGGCGACCTTTACGCGATGAAGGGTGCGTGGTGGAAAGTGCTGGCTGTCGTGCTGATGTTCTATGTCCTCTTCGCCGGGATGCTCATTCCGCTCAAGTCGGGCATCCAGGCAGTGAGCCCGCAAACGGTGGAGCTGGGACAGCCGGTGGAGCTGGCCGTGACGGGCTACAACACCCACTTCGACCCCGCTCGAGGTCCGCGCGTTTGGCTTAAGCTCAATGCCGATACCTTGGTCGGTGGGTCTGCCTACGGCCTTGCCGCCGCGGCCGTCGTGGTGGACGGACCGCAAACCTTGAGGGCGACGTTCGTTTTGCCGGAAGGCCTCCCCGACGACGCCAAGGACTATTACGCGAGCGTCATCGTCGACAACGCCGCCGACGGGACCTTCGTCATGCCTTCGGTGGTGGCCCTTGCCAACGGGAGAGCCGACTCTGGAGATGACGCCGCCTGGACCACGCGCTTCGACGACTTCACCGCCGCCACCGGCATGACCTTCCCGTACCGCGCCCTGCTCGGAGAGTCGATCCGCAACCAGTACTTCCATGTCTCGCTGTGGTTTTCGCTCATGCTGTTGATGCTAGCCGCGGCGGTGTATGCCGGGAGATACCTGCGCAGCGGCGACCTGCGCCACGACTACCGCAGTGAGGCCCTCACGCGCACCGGCTTACTGTTCGGCATCCTCGGACTCGTTACCGGGATGGTCTGGGCCAACTACACCTGGGGCAAGCCCTGGAGCGGGGACATCAAGCAGAACATGACCGCCATCGCACTACTCATCTACCTCGCCTACTTCGTCTTGCGCGCCAGTATGGCCTCCGACCAGCAGGCAAGGCGCGTCGGGGCCGCTTACAATCTCTTCGCCTTTGCGATGCTGATCCCGCTGTTATACATCATCCCCCGCATGCGGGAGAGTCTACACCCGGGGGCGGGCGGAAATCCGGGCTTCGGCGGCGAAGACCTCGACTCCACGATGCGGATGGTGTTCTACCCCGGGATCATCGGGTTCACGCTCGTGGGGCTCTGGCTCGCGCAGCTGTGGTGGCGCACGCAGGCCCTGGCGAATAATCCACGGGTCATTGCGGCTTCCGATCTTTAGGGCCACATTTGGGCAGCCCAACTACCAAACCTAAAAATGGCGTCCGCGAGGGTGCCGCTGTCGCGAAAACCAAGCCCATGTCCACGGATCTATCGCTCCTGTTGCTACAGGCGCCACCCGACTTCTTCCGGAGCATCGGGAAGATCTACGTCGTCGTGGCCGTCATCGCGATCGTGCTGATCGGCTTTTTCGTAAGCCTCTACCTCGTCGAGCGCCGGATCTCAAAGCTCGAAAACCAAGTGAACCAAGATGAGTGAATTGACCATAAGCTTTTTTCAGAGCGTCACCGACTACTTCGATGCCGCCTCGCCCTTTACAGGGCTGCCTACAGGGCTCCTTGACCAAATCAAGTGCTGCAACTCCGTCTACCGGATGAACTACCCGGTGCGCATCGGGGACGAATACAAAGTCATCGAGGCCTACCGCGTCCAGCACTCGCACCACCGCCTACCGACCAAGGGCGGGATCCGCTACTCCAACCACGTCAATCAAGACGAGGTCATGGCCCTCGCAGCGCTGATGAGCTACAAGTGCGCCATCGTCGACGTACCCTTCGGCGGCGCCAAAGGCGGGGTCAAGATCAACCCCTGGGAGTATAAGCCCGAAGATCTCGAGAAGATCACGCGGCGCTACACCATGGAACTTATCAAGCGCAACTGCATCGGCCCGAGCGTCGACGTGCCCGCGCCCGACTACGGCACCGGCGCCCGCGAAATGGCGTGGATCTACGATACCTACCGCACGTTCGCCGGCAATGATATCGACGCAGCGGGCTGCGTGACCGGCAAGCCCGAGTCGCAATCCGGTATCAAGGGCCGCACCGAGGCCACGGGACGCGGGGTGTTCTACGGCATTCGCGAGTGCTGTAACTTCGAAGAGGACATGGCCAAAGTTGGTCTCACAGTCGGTATCAAGGGCAAGACCGTCGCCATTCAGGGCCTCGGCAACGTCGGTAGCTACTCTGGTAAGATCTCGCAGGACGAGGGCGGTGCCGTCATCGTGGCCGTCGGCGAGGTCGAGGGCTACATCTACAATCCCGGGGGCTTCGATATCCACGAGGTGCTGGCGTACCGCCAGGAGCACGGCACCATCATCGACTTTCCCGGCGCGCAGAGCTTCGGCAAGGAGCACCGCGAGGAGCTCCTTGAGCTCGAGGTAGACATCCTGATTCCGGCCGCGCTCGAAAACGTGATTCACGCCCAGAACGCCGAGCGCATCAAGGCTAAAATCATCGCCGAGGCCGCCAACGGGCCGGTGACGAGTGGCGCGCAACGCATCCTCAAGCAACGCGACATCATCATTATCCCCGACATGTTCCTTAATGCGGGCGGCGTGACGGTGAGCTACTTCGAGTGGCTCAAGAACCTGAGCCACATGCGGTTCGGCCGCATGGAGAAGCGCTTCAACCAGAACACTTACCTCTCGATGATCGACCTCGTCGAGAAATCTACCGGCAAAGAGATCAACGCGCGCGACCGTATGATGGTGGCCCGCGGCGCCGACGAGATTGACCTCGTCCGGTCGGGTCTAGAAGAAACGATGGTGACGGCGTACCAGCAGATCCGCCAGGTCTACGCCCAGCACCCGGACATCCCAGATTTACGCACGGCGGCATTTGTGCTAGCGATCAACAAGATCGCGAGCGACTACATGGCCCTCGGGATCTTCCCTTAAGCTCTAGCGTTGTCGGCAAAGGCCACCGCGTGCTGATTGTGGGCAAGGCCCTAGGGGACTGTCTACCGGTGGTCTGTCGGGGCTTTGCCGTTTCAAGGAATCGGCGGCGTTTTGGTGCAAGGGCTCGACACCGTGGACTAGTCTCCTAAGACGATTCTTTCGGCTGGAAAAGTCATTACGAACCTCGACCCGACACCCACTTTGCTTTCCACCTCGATGGTCGCGCCGATCTCGTCGAGGATCCGTTTCACGGTCGCCAGCCCGATACCGGAACCCTCGTATTCGTCTCGGGCGTTAAGGCGCTGAAACACCCCGAAAATCTGAGGGATGTCGTCCGCGCGCATGCCGATGCCGTTGTCTATCACCGCAATCTCAACGCGGCCGCCTCCCGATATCGAGCAAGTCACCGATACCGCCGGCTCGACATCGTCGCGCCCGAACTTGAACGCGTTCGCAATCAAGTTCTGGAATAATTGTAAGAAGTGGGTGGGTTTGCCGATCAACGTCGGCATGGCCGCCACGGTTAGCGACCCGCCGCTTTCCCGAATGCGACTGGAGAGGTTGTGCCTTACGAGCGTTAGCGTGCGGTCGAGGTCGACAGACTCATCGACGGCGCGTTCGCGGCCGAGCTTCGAGAAATTGAGTAGGTCGTCGAGCATCGTCTGCATCCGGTCGGCTCCCTCGCGCACGAAGGCGAGGTACTCGCGTTCGCGAGCGGGGAGGTGCTGCGCCGCGCGCCGCTCGATAAGCTGAGAGTAGGCGTTCACCATGCGGAGGGGTTCCTTGAGGTCGTGACTCGCCACGTAGGCAAAGAGCTCTAGGTCGCGATTACTATGGAGTAGTTCGGCTTCTTGTCTTAGGAGTTTCGCGTTTTGCGCCGCGGTCTGTGCCTGTTGCGCGCGGAGCTCTGAGGTGGTGCGCAGTAGCTTCAAGAGCGTCTCGTCGTTGTTGCGCACGAAGATCAGGAGCACCCCGAGCACGCCACTGAAGAGCCCGACGTAGCTCACGAAATGGTGGCGGGCTCCGAACTCGAGGCTCGCGTAGCGGTAGCTTTCTACAGCGTCAATCTCTAAGGCGAAGAGGGCTGCCAGGATGGCGAAGAGCATCGCGCTCCACACGGCGCCCCAGAGCCGGGACGTGAAGAGGAACGCGATTACGGGCGCGAGCAGTAGCCACAGCAGATTATCGGAGTATAAGCCACCACTGTCGAGTAAACCGCGCAGCTCGATCACGACGATCAGGGCGACGAGCAGATTGCCGCTCAGCAAAACGTTGCCGTAGCGTCGCAGGACGTAGATCATCACTCCGACGCAGAGGATGAACGCGAGGCTGGTGACCACCATATGGCGGTGCGACCCGATGTCGATCAGGAGGAGGAGCAAACCACCCGCGAGCGCCAGGAGGTGTATATAGACCAACAGCTTGGCCTTGTCGCGACCGAACTCCCCACCGACCACATCGGTCGGCACGAGCCGCTCGACGATCAAGTTGCGCAGGCTAAAACTCGTCCGCGTCACCACACTAGGCTCGCCAATTTTTCCATTTCTCAAAGCCATCCGCGTACCGTTTAGCCCTAAGAATCGGGCGAACTTCGGACCGCCACGACCATTCACCCGAAAGTAGGTATTACATACTTATGCCCAACCACGAATCGATCGATCGCGCCTGCTTGGGGCTCCCGGGCGCCACCGTCGGAAGTCCTTTCGGACCCGACAACGCCGTCTACAAAGTAGGTGGAAAGATGTTTGCCCTCCTTTCCTTGGAAATGCCGCGCTTAAATGTAAAATGCGAGCCCGAGCAAGCGGTACTCCTGCGCGAAACTTTCTCGGGCGTCGAGCCCGGCTACCACATGAGCAAGCAGCACTGGAACTCGATCTACTGGGAGCGTGAAGCGCTTACCGATGCGCAACTCGAGCAGTGGATCCGCGAGAGCTATGCCCTCGTGTGTGCGGGTTTGCCGAAAGGCATTAGGGCAGCGCTCTCAGAACTGACTAAATGAGTGCCCCTCCGCAGATTGCTATATTGGGTCAGGGTTTGGCGGGTACGCTCGTGAGTTTACGCTTACGCCAAAACGGCCTAGTGCACCGCGTGTATGACCGCGGTCACGAGCGCGCGAGTAGTCACGCCGCGGCCGGCATCATCAATCCAGTTACTGGACGGCGCTTCGTGCTCGTAGGTGGGTACGAAGAGTATCGCGCGGCCTTCGGATCGTACCGATTCGCGCAGCAGTGTCTCGGGCAGCCCTTCTTGCACGACTTGCTCATCTACCGCGACCTGTCCGTGGTCAGAGACCGCAACCAGTGGGACATGCGGCGTTCGGAGGAGGCTTACGGTGCGTACCTAGATGCACCGGTGGCCGTCCATGAGGGTTTGGGGCTTTCGCCAAAACTGCCGGCTACTTGGCTCGGGCCGACGCGCGGGGCCCAGCGCTTAGATATGGCCGGACTCATCGGCGCATACCGGGTTTTGCTGAAAAGCGAACAGGCCCTCTGCGAAACGGATATCGGCGACACAGGCGTCCTCCGGCAAACCGACGGATCGTGGCGCGTGCTCGGCGATTCTCACGACATCGTCGTCGACTGCCGCGGCGCCGGAGCAGCCACCTCGCGATATTGGTCCGACTTGCCGTGGAGGCTGTCCAAAGGCGAGGCCATCCGAGTGCAAACTGGCTCGTGGCCCACGCAGGTAGCTGTAAAAGTGGGTGGTCTGTTCGTGTCGCCTATTAGCGCAGGTGAGGGCATTTGGTATGGCGGCACGAGCAGTGATCACTTCGAGGTTGATTCGCCGAGCCCCGAAACGCAGGCGCGCCTCCGCGCTGAAGTGACCGCGTTGGATTTGGGACCTCGCCACAACGCTGTCGAATCCCTCAGCGCCATCCGACCGACGATGCGCGACCGGCAGACGCTGGCGGTGCGACATCCCAAATTTGCGGGGCTCTACCTCTGCAACGGATTTGGGACCAAGGGCGCCCTGGTGGGTCCATCGGTGGTAGACGCACTTTGGTCGATCCTCGCGGCCGATCTCGCGTTAGGAGATTGACCTTAGGCCAATCAAAAAGATTATCGTCATGTCCAACCCCGATCTCGACCGCCACGCCGACGCGGTGATCCGAAATCACGTCTTGTTCTCGATGGCTTCCGGGGCTATCCCCGTGGCCCTCGCCGACATTGCCGCGGTGAGTGCCGTGCAACTCGATCTGGTGCGCAACCTCTGCGAAGTCTACGGCGTAGACTTTTCCACCAAGCGCGGGAAAGCGCTCGTGACCTCGATCACGACGGCCGCCCTCGCGCGTGCCGGGGCGGCCAGTCTCGTGAAGCTCGTACCGATTGCGGGGACTCTGATCGGGAGCGTGACCGGAGGTGTACTGGCCGGCGCGAGCAGCTTTGCCCTGGGTCAAGCCTTCAAGACTCACCTCAGTACCGGCGGCACCTTTCTCGACCTCGACACCGATCGCCTGAAACGAATCTACCGCGAGCAGTTCGAGAAAGGCAAGGAGACGGTCAAGGCGTGGAGTAAGGAGAGCGCTGAAGCCGGGGGCTCGGCCTTTAACTTTGACGCGATGGTGCGTCGACACAAAGGTGCCGCGGCCGAAGACCCGGACGGCGACCAGATCGCGGAGACCCCTGCGGAGGCGAGCGCGTCGGTGGAGGGTGCTGGCTCCCTCGGTGCGCGACTCCAGGAGCTTACAGCTTTGCGGGCGAAGGGGCTCATCAGCGACGACGACTTCGAGCGCACGAAGCAGCGTCTGCTGGCAGATATTTAGGTCACGATCCACGATTTGAATTTTGGAAGTCGAACTGTGAACTCTGAACTTTAATACGTTCCCGCCGCTCCTGAGGCCCGACCGATCACCAGCCGGGCTTCTGGTTTGAGATCGTCGGCGGCGAATCGTCCTTCTCGGTACGCGAAGTGTGCGGCAGCGGCAATCATGCCGGCGTTGTCGGTGGCGAGAGAGACGGGCGTTAGGTGTAACGTGACTTCGCGTTCGGCGCACAGAGCCGCGGCCGCCCGGCGCAGCCCGCTGTTCGCACTCACGCCACCCGCCAGGGCAAAACGGGTCAAACCCGTTTGTCGCAGCGCTTCCCGCGCCTTCGCGATCAGGGAGTCGACGATCGCCTGCTGGACCGAGGCACAGAGGTCGGGGAGGTTATCGGTGACGAACGAGGGGTCTCGGGCGAGGCGTTCGCGGAGGAAGTATAGGATGCTGGTCTTTAGGCCGCTGTAGCTGAAGTTGAGTCCGGGTAGACTCGGTTTTGCGAAGGCGAATCTGGGCTCCCCTTGCTGGGCGAGCCGGTCTATGTGCGGTCCGGCGGGGTAGGGGAGTCCGAGAAGTTTGCCGGTCTTGTCGAAGGCCTCCCCGGCGGCATCGTCGAGGGTGCGGCCGATCTCCTCGTAGTCGAACGGCCCGCGCACGATGAGGAGCTGCGTGTGGCCCCCGCTCACGGTGAGGCAGAGGAATGGGAATTCGGGCGGGTCGTCGGTTGCGAAGTGCGCCAGGACGTGCGCCTCCATGTGGTTGACTTCAATGAGGGGCACGCCGAGGGCCGCGGCATAGGTTTTGGCGAAAGCCACCCCCACGACGAGACTCCCCATCAGTCCCGGGCCCCGCGTCACGGCCACGGCGTCGAGGTAGCTCGGGGCGATCCCGGCCAACGTCATCGCGCGCCGGACTACCGGAACGATGGTATGTTGGTGTGCGCGGCTCGCGACCTCGGGTACGATCCCGCCGGTGTCGACGTGCTCGAGCTGAGCCGTAACCACATTACTTACTAACTTCCCCGACCGCCAGACCGCTGCCCCGGTGTCGTCGCACGAGCTTTCCACCGCGAGTATCGTGGGGTCGTCCACCAAGGTATCGTGCGAGTGCATCCGGTGTTGTGTATAATTGTGCGGAGGTCGAGTGCGTCGGCCAAGGTGCTTTGAGTATTATTGCCACACAAGCGTTCGTCTATGAAGATTGTCATCAACCTAATCCTCGTCGCCCTCGCGGCCTACCTCGGGTACGTGCTGTACTCCTCGATCAAGGAGCCGATCAATTTCGCCGACGAGCTCAGCGTTCGCCGCGATGCGGTCTCAGGGCGCCTCAAGCAGATTCGCAACGCGCAATCGATCTACCGCGATATCTCCGGCGGGGCTTACGCCAAATCGTTCGATGAGCTCGAGAACACGCTGCGCAACGGGCGCATACCGATCGTGAGCGTATTCGGTGATCCGGATGACCCGAATTTCACCGGCACCATCCGCTACGACACGACCTACAAGTCCGCCATCGACACGGCCCGCTCACTGGGTATCAACATCGACTCCCTGCGCTACATCCCTTACAGCAGCCCGCGGGCCCAGTTCGAGATCTACGCGGATACGACGACCTACCAGAAGACACAGGTTAACGTGGTGCAGGTGTCTGCTCCTTATAAGTCCTTCATGGGTAAGTATGCCGACGCTCGTTACCGCCGCTACGACAATGCCTACGATCCCACAACGACGATGATGTTCGGGAGCCGTAGCCAACCGACGCTCTCGGGTAATTGGGAGTAATGCAGGCCGACCCAGCCACCCGTATCGGCGTGCGTCACGAGGGCGGCGTACTCAACGTGGCCCTCCCGGGAGACCTCGGAGAGGGCCGTACCGTGTACGAGACCTGTCGCGCGTGGCAGATGGTGCCCGAGCGGCTATTCCGCCGCGAAGATTGCGGTAAGTACTTTTCTGCATCTACCCCTAAGGTCGAGCAATACGAGTTCGCAGTCGTGAGGCTACCGTCCCTCGGGGCGGTAGGCGTTTTCCCGGAGGGAAGTAGCGAATCCGCGGACAGTGGGGTAGACCCACACCACGTCGCCGAATTATTTCTGGCGGCCGCAGATACTATTGCGCACGAGAGGTCCGGATTCGGTCTCGCATTCTTCGTCGGACAGGTTATGTGGCTGCTTCTGCACCGCGATGGGCAGGTGGTGTTTTTCTCCTCTCAACACGTCGACGTAGCGGCGGACGCGGTATTTTTCTTGGCCGCGCACTACCAGCACTTTGGGCTCGACCGGGTGGAGTGTCCGGTGTACGTCGGAGGGGCAGTTTCGGTCGAGGGTGAACTCCACCGGAAGATGAGCATCTATTTCGACTTGATTCCGCTCGAAGGGGAGTTGCATAAAGCTCCTCCTGCATCAAACCCGTCGACTGAGCTGCTGCTGGCCTACAGCGCCGCCCTGCGGCAAGACTTCATCGCCGCCTAGCATGCGTATCATCGCCGGCGAATTCCGGGGACGCCGCTTCACGCCACCCGCGGACAAGTGGCCCACGCGTCCTACCACCGACGTCGCTAAGGAAGGGCTCTTCAACGTGCTCGCCAACGAGATCGACTTCGACGACATGAAGATGTTGGACCTCTTCGGCGGTACCGGCAACCACTGCTACGAATGCATTAGCCGCGGGTGTCCAGACGCTACATACGTCGACATGCACCCGCCGGCGGTTAAGTTCGTCACGCAGTTAAGCGACCACCTCGGCATCCGGGAACGGATTACGGTCGTGCGCTCGGATGTCTTTAGCTTCCTCGAGCGGGCGCACGGGAAGTGGACCTACTGCTTCGCCGGTCCTCCGTATCCCTTGCCTACCTTGGACACGATCCCGGACAAGTTCTTCGCGGCCGACCTACTTTCGGACGGCGGGCTGTTTGTGCTCGAACACAATCCGAACCATGACTTTAGCGAACATCCACGCTTCGAGAGAATTCGCAAGTACGGGAAGACCTATTTCAGTTTTTTTCGCTAACCCCACCCGACGCGCGGTGCTGGGTTTGCTCGTCTGTTTAGTGACGGCGAGTCTCCACGGCCAGGATGATCGGTTCCAAAAGTTCCCCGCCGGCGTCGAGGAGAGCATCTACGCCCCAGTCGCCCCTGGTGAAGCACAGTTCCGCGGCGCTAGTGTCATGCCGCCCAGCTGGTTCGTCGATCTTCCCACGAGGCAGGTCGATGTCCTGATCTACGACCTGGCGGTCGGCGCGCAAACCTTCACCGTCGAGGGGCAGGGCGCGCGGCTCTTGAAGACTGTCGGTTACCCCAACGGTAACTACGTCAAGCTAAGTCTCTTGGTCGACGCTTCCGCAAAACCTACCACCTTACAGCTGCGCCGAGGCGACGGGAAGGCCTACCCTTTCGAGCTCGCGAAGGCACGCCGACCCCAGGCATTGCGGTCGTCGGACCTGATCTACCTCATTATGCCCGATCGGTTTGCCAACGGAGAGCCGAGCAATGACGTGCTCGCCGGAATGACGCAACGTGGCGTCGACCGAGGCAAGGTGTTGTTCCGCCACGGCGGCGACCTGCAGGGGGTCACCGCGCACCTTGACTACCTCAGTGAGCTAGGTGTCACGGCGCTGTGGCTCAACCCGGTTCTCGAGAACGATCAGCCTTACGAATCTTACCACGGCTACGCCGCCACCGACCACTACCGGGTCGACGACCGTCTCGGCGGAAATGCCGCTTACCAGACGCTGATTGACAGCGCTCACGCCCGGGGGATCAAGGTGCTCATGGACATGGTCCCCAACCACGTTGGCGACAGGCACTTCCTGTATGCCGATATGCCGGACCGGAGCTGGTGGCACCTGCCCGATAGCTTCACGCGCAGCAACTTCCGGATCCCGAGCGTGCTGGATCCTCACGCCGCGCCTAGCGATCAGCGCCAGATGCTCAATGGCTGGTTCGACAAGCACATGCCGGACTTCGATCAGGATGCCCCGGACGTGCGACGCTACTTCACGCAACTCGCGCTATGGTGGGTGGGCGCCACCGGGCAGGACGGGTACCGCGTGGACACCTACCCGTACAGCGACCCGGCCTTCATGGCCGAGTGGTCCAGGGAGCTGAAAGCCAACTTCCCCACGCTCTGCTTCTTCGGCGAGGTCTGGGTGGACGGACTCCCCAACCAGGCGGCCTTCGTGCCGGGCGTGGAGACGGCGGTCGATCCTGGGGGCAACACCTCCGTCACGGATTTCCAACTCAAAGACGCCATCATGGAAGCGCTCCAGCAAGAGCAGAGCTGGGTCGGGGGCGTCGGTAAGCTTTGGCTCACCCTTACCCAGGACTACCTGTACGAAGACCCGAATGCGCTCGTCACTTTTCTCGACAATCATGATCTCTCGCGCCTGGCCACGAGCCTTGGCGGCGACGAAGCCAAATTAAGATCGGCAATTACCCTCCTACTAACTTTGAGGGGGACGCCGATGCTCTACTACGGCACGGAGCTAGCGCTCGAAGGTGCGGGCGGAGGTTTCGGCGAGGGCGGGCGCATCGACATGCCCGGAGGCTGGGAGGGGGACGGCGTTGACGCCTTCGCCAACAGAGGGCTTTCGCCAAAACAAGCCTCCCTGCTTAGGTATACCCAGCGCCTCGGACAGTACCGCCGCGCCAATCCCGACCTCTTCGAGGGCGAGATGATGCACTGGGTCCCGGAGGACGGCGTGTATGTGTTTTCCCGAAAGGGGGTGGCAGGACGGCGCCTACTGATCGTGTATAATAGTAATGGTTTTGCAAAAACGACCGAGTTCGGGCGCTACTTAGGTGAGGCACCGGATGTCCAGCTTAGAGACGTCATGACGGATGCAATTCGACAGGCGGGACCGCTTGAGATCGTCGCGAAGGGGACAGCGGTCTTTGAAATTGTCGAATAGCGCGGGTGGCGCGGCGACAGCCTCATACGGTAGGGTTGTCAAAGGCCAGGCAGTCGGCCTCATTGAGGCTCTGGACCGGATCGCTCCCTTGCACCATTTTCCACTCATCGCTTAATCCCACGCGCCGCGAGATTGCGATTGAACTGCGCAATGTTGGCCTCATGTCCACGCATGTCGCGTGCGAAATTGTGCGTGGAGGTCCCGTCGCCTTTCGTTACGAAAAAGAAGTAGTCGTGCTCCTCAGGGTGCAGCACGGCGTCTATGCTGGAGATACTAGACATCGCGATCGGCCCTGGCGGAAGGCCGGGGTACAAGTATGTATTGTATGGTGAGTCATGCTCTAGGTGGACAAAGAGCACGCGCTTGAGGCTAAAGTCGCCAATCGCGTACACCACCGTCGGGTCGGCGTCAAGCTTCATCCCGATGCGCATGCGGTTTTGATACACGCCAGCCACTGTCGGGCGCTCGGCCTTGTTCTGGGTCTCTGATTCGACGATCGAGGCGAGCGTGTAGACCTCGGTGGTAGAGTACCCGAGGCTGTCGGCGGTGGCCTTACGGCCGTCCCGCTCCCAGAAGCGCCGCTGCTCGCTGAGGAGTCGATCGCGCACCTCCTCGGCGGAGGCGTCCCAGTATACGTTGTACGTATTCGGGATGACGATCGCCATCACGGTCTGCGGAGTATAGCCAACCGAGTCTAGCCAGACCGAGTCCAGCATCGCCGCCACGAGGGCCGCGCTGTCGATTTCGATAAAACGCGTAGCCTGAGCGGCCATGTTGCCGAGCAGGCGGGCGTTGGTGAGCACGATGCGGCTGGCCTCCTGCCCTGCTACGTCGAGGACCTTTGCGATGTCGTTTGCCGAGGCCGCGCTGTCGATCTTGTACTGTCCGCTGCGGTATACGAAGCCCCGTCGGTCGATCGCCCGGCGCACGAGCGCTGTATCACCTACCGCGCCACTCGCGTATACGCTGTCGATCAGATCATTAACGCTCCCGCCCGTCGGTAAACGCACGAGGAACTCGCGGTCCGCCAGGGGTTTTGCGAGAGGTAAATTGCCGAGTAGGAACCAGGCTCCCGCTACACCGGAAAGGAGAAGTACCGCCGCGAGCGGGAGTAGGATTTTCTTAGTCCGCATAAGACGCGCGCCAGCTATTTGTAAGACTCACTGTGATCCGGGAACCTCCGCGAGCGCACGTCTTCGATGTAGGTCTTCGTCGCCCCTTCGATTACCCCTGCCAAGTCGAGGTACCGTCGGATGAATCGGGGATTGAAGTCTTTGTTTAGCCCGAGAAAATCTGGAGTTACGAGCACCTGACCGTCGCAGGCGTTGCCGGCACCGATGCCGATCGTAGGGACGTTGAGTGACTTACTGATTTCCCCGGCGAGTCCACGCGGAATTTTCTCTAGCACCATGCTAAAACAACCCAATTCCTCGAGGAGGAGCGCGTCAGCGCGAAGGCGTCCGGCCTCACCGTCCTCGCGCGCGCGGACGCTGTAGGTCCCGAACTTGTAGATCGACTGCGGCGTAAGACCGAGGTGCCCCATCACCGGAACGCCGGCCGACAGGATGCGCTTTATGGACTCGGCGATCTCGTGCCCGCCCTCGAGCTTGACGGCGTGGGCGCCACTCTCCTTCATGATTCGGATCGCGGAGTCGAGCGCGCGCGAGCTGTTGCCCTGGTAACTTCCGAAAGGCAAGTCGACGATCACCAGCGCTTTCGACGTTCCCCTTACCACGCTGCCGGCCATGAAGATCATCTGGTCGAGAGTGATAGGCAGGGTGGTCTCGTGGCCGGCCACCACGTTGCTCGCCGAATCCCCGACCAGCAGCACGTCCACGCCGGCCCCATCCAGGATCCGCGCCATCGTGTAATCGTAGGCCGTGAGCATCGCGATGGGCTCCCCCTTCGCCTTCATGGCCTGGAGGACGTGGGTGGTGATGCGCTTGACGTCAGCGTGGACCGACATGAACTTGGGGCATTGGTGATTCGGGCGGCCAAAGTAGTGCACGCGGCACGGGGGGATTCGGGGGCGGCGGCCCGGGGGGAAGTGTACTTTTGCAGTACATGACCAGAGTGCGGTTGCTTTCAGTCCTCCTACTTACGGCCCTGCTCAGCGCCTGCAGTAATGACATCGAGCTTTTCAGCGACGATCCGGGACTACCGGTGGTCTACGGACTGATAAATGGCTCCGAAGATCAGCAGCTCATCAGCATCTCACGTACCTTCCGCTTCTCCGGTGACGGCAATGCCCTCCTGTCCGCCCAGAACTCCGATTCGGTCTACTTCTCCGCCGAGGCACTCTCCGTGACGGCCCGCAACCCCCGCTCCGGGACGTCCACCGCGCTCACGCGAGTCAACCTCACCGAGGAGGGCGTAGTCAGGGCACCGGGACCCTTCCCGCTGGACGTGAACCTCGCTTATCGCTTTCGTCTTTCCGCCCTGGCGCCGGAGCCCGGCGACGAGATCGTGCTCGAGGGCATGCTGCCACAGGGAGTCACCTTCGTGGCCCGCGCCACCATTCTGACACCTCTCAATTTCAGGAACGTCGCCGGCGGCATACCGCCCGAGGCGTACTCGTTCACGAGCCGCAACGATTTCACTTTCAATTGGGGCCGCGCGAGCAGCGGCGCCGAGATCAAGGTATTCGAGCTAGGCTTCAACTTTGCCTACACCGAGACGGGCCCGGGAGGGAGCACCCAGAAACTGGTGTATTATACGCCGGCCCAAAGCATTGACCCCAACGCCAACACGGCTTCCGTACCGCTGGACGGGCTCCTCGGCTTCCTCGGGACACGCCTGAGGAAAGATCCAGGCATCGCGAGGCGCTTCGACTACATGCAGCTCGTCCTCACGGGGGGGGACGACGCCTACCTCGCATACCGGACCTTGCTCCGCGCCAACAGCGGCATCACCGCGACCCAGGAGTTGCCCGAATTCACCAATGTCGAAGGAGGCCTAGGCCTGATCGGTAGTATTACCCAACTTAAGCAAGGGACGACGGCCACGCTCCAACCAGCCAGTTTCGACTCTCTACGCCTCAGCGTCGCTACCCGCGAACTTAACTTTCAGTAGGATTCGCGCCAGGGTCTCCTGCGGAAGTTATGTCAGGCGGCTTTCGCCAATACGTGACGCACTTGCTGGGGCCACTCGTGCACGACTGCTAAAGCGGCAGGTTTTGCCGAAAGGCGTATCATTTGATGTGTACTATGTTACAACACAAAAACCCATTCTCATGAGTAAGATAATCGGTATCGACCTGGGTACGACCAACAGCTGCGTCGCAGTGATGGAAGGTAACACCCCTGAGGTCATCCTCAACGACGAAGGCAAACGCACGACTCCCTCGGTGGTCGCATTCCTAGACAATGGCGACCGCAAGATCGGCGCCCCAGCCAAGCGCCAGGCCATCACCAACCCTAAGCGTACGGTCTCTTCCGTCAAGCGCTTCATGGGCCGCCGTTTTAGCGAGGTCACCGAGGACGTTTCGCACGCTTCGTACGCCGTTATTAAGGGCGCTAACGATACGGTCCGCGTCAAGATCGACGATCGTGAATACACCCCTCAGGAGATCAGCGCGATGATCCTGCAGAAGATGAAGAAGGTGGCGGAGGACTATCTCGGCCAAGAGGTCACGGAGGCTGTCGTCACCGTGCCTGCCTATTTCAACGACTCTCAGCGCCAAGCAACCAAAGAGGCCGGCGAGATCGCGGGTCTAACCATCAAGCGGATCATTAACGAGCCAACGGCGGCCGCTCTCGCCTATGGTCTCAATAAGTCTGGCAAAGACATGACCATCGCGGTATACGACCTCGGTGGCGGTACGTTCGATATATCCGTTCTGGAGCTCGGCGACGGCGTCTTCGAGGTCAAGAGCACCAACGGCGACACTCAGCTCGGCGGTGACGACTTCGACCGCCTCATCATCGACTGGCTCGCCGACACTTTTAAGGATCAGGAGAACATCGATCTCCGCAAGGACCCAATGGCCCTTCAGCGCCTCAAGGAAGAAGCGGAGAAGGCGAAGATCGACCTGTCGAGCACGACCGAATACGACTTCAACATGCCGTACATCACGGCCGTGGACGGCGTGCCGAAGCACCTTACGGTAAAACTCACCCGCGCCAAATTCGAGCAGCTCGCCCACAACCTCGTGGAGCGCACGCTCGGGCCGACCAAGGAAGCCCTCAAGGATGCCGGCATGAGTACGAGCGACATCGACGAGGTGATCCTCGTCGGTGGTTCGACCCGTATCCCCGCCGTACAGGAAGCCGTCGAGAAGTTTTTCGGCAAGAAGCCCAACCGCGAGGTCAACCCGGATGAGGTGGTGGCCATTGGCGCCGCGATTCAGGGGGGTGTGCTCGCCGGTGACGTGCAGGACGTGCTGTTGCTCGACGTGACTCCGCTGAGCCTCGGAATCGAGACTATGGGCGGCGTCTACGACGTCGTCATCGAGAGCAACTCGACGATTCCGACCAAGAAAACTAAAACCTACTCCACGGCCAGCGACAATCAGCCGAGCGTCGAGATCCACATCCTCCAGGGTGAGCGTCCGATGGCCGCCCAGAACCGCTCAGTTGGCAAGTTTCAGCTCGAAGGCATTCCCCCGAGCCCACGCGGTGTCCCGCAGGTCGAGGTCACATTCGACATCGACGCCAACGGTATTCTCAACGTAAGTGCTAAAGACAAGGCGACCGGTAAGGAGCAGAACGTCCGCATCGAGGCCAGTACTGGGTTAAGCCCAGACGAGATCGCACGCATGAAGTCCGAAGCCGAGGCGAATGCCGACACTGACAAGGCCGCGCGTGAGAAAATCGAAGCCCTCAATGCTGCCGATTCGCTCGTCTTCCAGACCGAAAAGCAGCTCAAGGAGTTCGGCGACAAAGTTGACTCCGGTGACCGCGAGAAGATCCAAGTCGCCCTCGATAAGCTCAAAGAAGCTCACAAGACTCAGGACATGTCCGCAGTCGAAACGGGTACTGCCGAGCTCAATGCCGCTTGGCAAGCCGCCACCCAGAAGATGTACGCCGCGGGCAACGCTCCGGGGGCAGATGGGGGTAGCCCGGATATGGGCGGCAACGGATCAGACGCCGGCAACGGCTCCGCCACGGACGACGTCACCGATGTCGAGTTCGAGGAGGTCGACAGCAAGAGCTAAGGCTATTATTCGGCGTTCGCCAAAACGTGCGAAGCCCCGTCCACTGCAAAGTGGGCGGGGCTTTTGCGTGTATGCCGAAGTGTAGCCACGCCTGGAATCGAACCAGGATCTAGCGTTTAGGAAACGCCTATTCTGTCCGTTGAACTACGCGGCCGCTCAAGCAAAATACAAAACGCTAATGTACTCGGATCGCATCACCTATCTGTTGGACTCGAAGCGGCCCGTGAACCGAGGACTAGGCTACGTCCGGGTGTCGCGCCAATGAGGTCGGATAACGCGAGCCCCCCCAGCAACCCATCCAGCTCAAATTGTACCACCTGCCAGAGGCTCCGTACGGAGCAGTCGACTGAACTCGTGCACAACTCCTCACCGGCGGTGTGCTCCTCGCAGCAACCATCGTCGAAAAGTCTCCCGCCTAGCGCAGCCAGCACATGTCCTACATTGATCTGGTGCGCCGGGCGCGTGAGCACGTACCCACCGCAGTTGCCCCGCGTGCTGTCGACGAAGCCGCCGTCGCGTAGGAGCCGCAGCACCTTGCCGGCCAGACTCATACTCATTCCCTCGCGCTCGGCTAGGAGCGCCGTCGTCATGCAGGTCCCGGGCTCGCCGCGGGCGATTCGTAGCAGCAGGCGCATGCCGTGTTCGTCGTGGGCACTCAGTCGCATACGCTACAGCATATCTAGTTCGAGCTTGGCCTCCTCGCTCATTTTATCCTTGGTCCAAATCGGCTCGTAGACGAGCGAGAGGTCCACATCTGTGACCCCCTCGACCCCGATCACCTTCTCCTGCACCTCGAGAGGCATACTTCCGGCTACCGGGCACATCGGGCTCGTGAGCGTCATGGTGACTTTGACCATCCCGTCATCGCGTACGTCGATGCCGTAGATGAGCCCGAGCTCCCAGATGTCGACCGGGATCTCCGGGTCGTAGACCGTTTTGATCGCCTCCACAATATCGTCGTGAATCTTTGTTTTATCGAGCATGGTCGGCGGCGTTTAGTTGAGCGTCGAGCGCAAAACCATAAAGTTTCATCTGTTTCACCATGGACCGGAGGCCGTTAGATCGGGTAGGGGAGAGGTGCTCGTGGAGACCGATCTTGTCGACGAAGTCCAATTCCGCCGCGGCGATCTGTTTTGCCGGAAGGCCGTCCAAAACACGCACCATAAGACTCACCAAGCCCTTGGTGATGATCGCATCTGAGTCCGCAGTGAACTTAAGTCTATCCCCTGCCGGATCAGCGTGGAGCCACACCTGGCTCTGGCAACCGCGAATAAGGTGGTCGTCGTCTTTGTACCCCTCATCTATAAGCGGAAGTGATTTTCCCAGCTCGATGATATGCTCGTATTTGTCCATCCAGTCATCGAAAGTCTCGAACTCCTCGATGATCTCTTGTTGCCGTTGTTCGAGCGTCATCGTAGCATCTTTACGGAGCGCTTAGTAGCAGCTACCAAGCGGTCGACGTCCTCTGTGGTATTGTAGAGCGCGAAACTTGCGCGGACGGTGCCTGGGATGCCGTAGTGATCCATCAGCGGCTGGCAGCAGTGGTGACCGGTGCGCACGGCGACACCCTGTTTGTCGAGCAAGGTCCCGATGTCGTAGGGGTGGATCTCGTCGACGAGGAAGCTCAGGACGCTGTGTTTCTCGGCCGCTGTGCCAATGACACGAAAGCCCTCGATCTCAGACATCTGTTGCGTAGCGTAAGCCAGAAGCGTCGATTCGTACCGCTCAATATTGTCCACGCCCAGTTCGCGCAGGTAGTCGACGGCTTTCGCCAAACCCACCGCACCGGCGATATTCGGTGTACCGGCTTCGAAGCGCAAGGGGATCGTATTGAACGTCGTACCACCGAAGCTCACGCGGTCGATCATCTCGCCGCCGCCTTGGTACGGCGGCATCGACTCGAGTAGTTCGCGCTTGCCCCAGAGCACGCCTTGCCCCGTCGGGCCGAGCATTTTGTGACCGCTAAACACGTAGAAGTCGCACCCGATCGCCTGCACGTCAACCTGCTCGTGGGGAATGGCCTGGGCTCCGTCGACGAGGATGACTGCACCCGCTCCGTGCGCCAGCCGCGTCATCTCGACCACGGGATTTACAGTGCCGAGGGCATTGCTCACGTGCACAACCGACACGATGGCCGTACGGTCGGTGAGCAGTGCACGGTAGGCGTCGATGTCCAGTTCTCCGGTCTCCGTTACTGGCACGACTTTAATCACGGCTCCCGTCCGCTGGGCGAGTAGTTGCCAGGGCACGATGTTAGAGTGGTGCTCCATGGTCGTGAGCACGATCTCGTCGCCGGGCCGGAGCCGTTGTCCATAGCTGCTTGCCACGAGATTGATGCCCTCGGTACAGCCGCGGGTCCAGATCACCTCGTGGACATCGGCAGCATTAATGTACTTAGCCACTGTCGCGCGCGCCGACTCGAATGCGTCGGTCGCGCGCTGTGACAGGGCGTAAACCCCGCGGTGCACGTTGGCGTGATCGGTCTGGTAGTAGTGAGCAATCGCGTCGATCACGACCTGCGGCTTCTGCGAACTGGCAGCCGAATCCAAGAACACCAGCGGCTTACCGTTCATCTCGGTGGCGAGGATCGGGAAGTCGGCACGGACGCGTTCTACCGGGAAGGTCTGCGTGGCGGTGGCGGTGGCACTGGAGGACATGGGGGTGGTGTTATTCGGCGAACTTGGCCTGGAGTAAACGCTCGACATAGCCGCGGACGGCCACGGAATCGACACGATCCAAGACCTCTAACAAGAATCCTCGGTGCAGCATCGCCAGCGCTTGTGCCCGCGGGATGCCACGGGCATTGAGGTAAAACACCGGAGCCTCGTCGAGTTGCCCGATCGTGGCTCCGTGAGAGCACTTTACGTCATCGGCGAAGATCTCGAGCTGCGGTTTGGCGTTTGCGATGGCCTTGTCGCCGATCACGAGGTTGTCGTTCTGCTGGAAGGCATTCGTCTTCTGCGCATCCGGGCGCACGATCACCTTGCCGTTGAAACTCGTCACCGCGCGGTCCATCGCGATGCCTTTGTAGAGCTCATTGCTCTCGCCGTGCGGAAAGGCGTGGTCGAGGAAGGTTTGATTGTCGATGCGCTGTGTGCCGCGGGCGAAGTAGGCGCCGGCCATGTGGGTCTCGAGGCTCGCAGCCTTGTGCACCACGTCGAGGTTGTTGCGCACCTGGCGTCCGCCAATGTCGACGCGGACGTGGTCGAGATAGCTGTGCGCCTGCTGGTCGAAGCTCGAATTCGAGAGGTGGACATCCCTCAGGTCCTCGGCTTGGAAGCTGCGGAACTTGAGTCGGGCGTTGGAGCTAATTCCACCTCGCACAACGTGGTTACGAAAGATCGGCGAGCCGGTACCCAGCGTACCAAAAGTCTCGTCGATCGTGAGCTCGGCACCGGCCCCGATCATCGCCATGACCTGCGAGCAGACCATTCGTTGCTCTGGGCCGCGGGTGGCCAGGTGGATGACGTGGATAGGTTTGTCCAGCTTCACATTCTTCGGTGCGGCCACGAAGAGGCTCGTTTTGGCGAAAGCCGCATTCAATGTTACGAAGGCATTGCTGGTCTCACTGTGGAGCTCGGCCAGCGTACGGTCGAGCCAGTAGGCGTAGGGCTCGACCTCGAGGAGCTCGTCGACGGAGCCGATCGTGATCCCGGGCACCGCGTCGCTCAGGCCTGGTTCGAACTCCCCATCGACCGTGATCAATACGTACGCGTCGAAGTCGTCGATCTCGAAGGCGGCGCGATTGATGTGGGGGGCGTCGACTGCCGCGAGGCTCATAGGCTCCCGGAGGATCTTCGTGAAGTCGCTGTAGCGCCAGTCCTCGTCGCGCCTGGTCGGGAACGGCGTCAGCGCGAGTCGGTCGATCGCGTTTTGGCGAAAGCCGACCAACCGCGGGGAGCCGATTTGGAGGTCGGGCCTTTCGGCAAAACTCCTCGTCCAGGTGGATTGCTCGGCGGTGGTCATTGTGTCGGTTTCGGTAAGTGCGTGCATCGCGGGGGGTTAGGCGGCGGCAACCGCGTCGGCGGCCTCCACCTCATTCTTGATCCAGTCGTAACCGCGCTCCTCGAGCTCCAACGCGAGCGACTTATCGCCGCTACGCACGATCCGGCCTTTGTAAAGCACGTGCACGAAATCGGGCACGATATAGTCGAGGAGGCGCTGGTAGTGCGTCACGACGATGAAGCTCCGTTGCGCGCTGCGTAGCTTGTTGACGGCCTTCGCCACGACCTGGAGTGCATCGATGTCGAGGCCGGAGTCGGTCTCGTCGAGGATCGAGAGCCGCGGTTCCAGCAGCGTCATCTGTAGCATCTCGTTGCGCTTCTTCTCCCCCCCGGAGAAGCCTTGGTTGAGCGAGCGCTTCAGGAAGCTCGGGTCCATCTCGACATCGGCCATTTTTTCTTTAATGAGCCGCAGCGCCTGTCCTGAGTTGAGCTCCTCTTCGCCGCGCGCGGTGCGGATGGCGTTGATTGACGAGCGCAGGAAGGTGGCGTTCGTGACGCCCGGGATCTCGATCGGGTACTGGAAGGCGAGGAAGATCCCCTTGTGGGCACGCTCCTCCACCTCGAGCTCGAGGACGTCCTCACCGTAGAAGGTCACACTTCCGTCGGTTACGACGTACTCCTCTCGCCCGGCCAGGACGCTGGCCAAGGTCGACTTCCCGGAGCCGTTCGGTCCCATGATCGCGTGCACTTCCCCGGGGCGAACCTCGAGGTTGATCCCACGGAGGATCTCCTTGTCCTCTACGCTGGCGTGCAGGTTCTTAATCGTTAGCATACTTAGAATTTCTAATGAGAGGTTTCTAATTCCGACTGGGCCGATCAATCGGTCCTCCGGAATGCGGGGCCCGCGGCAGCGCATTTGAAATAAAAATTTGAAATTTGGAGCCGTAATCACCCCACCGAATTCTCCAACGAGATGGCCAGCAGCTTCCGCGCCTCCGCAGCGAACTCCATCGGTAGCTCCGCGAAGACATCCTTGCAGTAGCCATTGACAATCGTGTTGAGGGCGTCCTCCTCGCTCAGCCCCCGTTGCTTAAGGTAGAAGAGTTGGTCCTCCCCGATCTTCGAGGTGGTTGCCTCGTGCTCGATGTTGGCCGATCGGTTGTCTACCTCGAGGTAGGGGAAGGTGTGAGCCCCGCACTTGTCGCCCATGAGGAGGGAGTCACACTGGGAGAAGTTGCGGGCGTTTTCAGCTTTCGCCAAAACCTTTACTAGACCTCGGTAAGTGTTCTGGCTACGTCCGGCGCTGATCCCCTTGGAGATGATGGTCGAGGTGGTGTGTTTGCCGATGTGCACCATCTTGGTGCCGGTGTCTGCCTGCTGGGCGTTGTTCGTGACCGCGACCGAGTAGAACTCCCCAACCGAGTAGTCGCCCTTGAGCACGCAGCTCGGGTATTTCCACGTGATCGCCGAACCCGTCTCGACTTGGGTCCATGAGATCTTCGATCGGTCGCCCTCGCAGACGCCGCGCTTCGTGACGAAATTGTAGATCCCGCCCTTGCCGTCTTTGTCGCCGGGGTACCAGTTCTGCACGGTAGAGTACTTGATCTCGGCGTCGGTGTGGGCAACCAACTCGACAATGGCAGCGTGAAGCTGGTTCTCGTCGCGCTTTGGTGCGGTACAGCCCTCGAGATAGCTCACGTAGCTGCCCTCGTCGGCGATGATGAGCGTGCGCTCGAATTGACCTGTGTTCTCGGCGTTGATGCGGAAGTAGGTGCTCAGCTCCATCGGGCAGCGCACACCCTTGGGAATGTAGACGAAGCTGCCGTCCGAAAACACGGCCGAGTTCAACGCCGCGTAGTAGTTGTCCTTGACGGGGACCACGGTCCCCATGTACTGCCGAACGAGAGCCGGGTGCTCCCGAACGGCCTCCGAGAAGCTGCAGAAGATAATGCCGAGTTCGCCGAGGCGCTCTTTGTAGGTAGTCGTAACCGACACGGAGTCGATCACCGCGTCGACTGCCACACCAGCAAGGAGCTTCTGCTCAGTGAGCGGGATCCCGAGCTTTTTGAAGGTCGCGATAAGCTCCGGGTCCGCCTCGTCGAGGCTATTGAGCTTCGGCTGCTTGCGCGGCGCGGCGAAGTAGCTGATGGCTTCGAAGTTCACGGGCTTGTAGTGGACGTTCACCCACTTCGGCTCCGTCATCGCCCGCCAGGTGCGATAGGCGTCCAGGCGGTAGTCTAGCAGCCACTCGGGCTCTTGTTTCTTAGCGGAGATGAAGCGGACCACGTCCTCGTCGAGGCCCGGGGGTAGGGTTTCGGTGTCGATGTCGCTCGACCATCCGTATTTATAGTCCGAGGCAGCGTGCTCCTCGAGCACCATCATTGATTGATCCATAACACGTATCGTAAGCGCGGGCGAAGGTCGCGACCCCGGCGCCGTATTCGTACTAAAATGTACGAACAGCCTTTTAGGTTGTCTGAGACACCCCTAATACGGCAGCTCTCGCAGCGCTTTGACATTCGTCAGGGTGACGCGCGACTGGTCGATGTCGATGTAGCCCGCTTCCCGGAAGTCGGTGAGGTTGCGGATGAAGGTTTCCTTGGCTGTACCTGCCCACTGGGCCAATTCCTCGCGGGACATAGGCCAGGGTTTGCCGTCGAAAATCTTGTGCCCGAGCAAGAGAATGTTGGCGCAGCGCTTGCGGACCGAGACGTAGGTGAGGTCGAGCATGCGGCCGTCGGAGTCGAGTAGGCCGCAGGCCAGCAGGCCCAGCATCATGTCGGCCACGTTGGTGTCACTCATCATGCACGCGCGGACCTTGTCGGCCGGGACCAGCCGCGCCTCACACTCCGTGAGCGCGACGGCGTCGTGTTCGTAGGGGCGGTTGGCGATCAACTCCGGGTAGCCGAAGAGGTCTCCGTCACTAAATACGAAAACGATGATGGTCTTGTCGAAGTCGGTGGTTTTCTGTAGCTTAACGTGCCCGCTGCACAGTAAGAACGCATCCCTTACTTGCTCGCCCTCCCTAAATAGCGCTTCGCCGCGCTTGTAGGTCTTGAGGTTGCCCGCGCGACAAAGCGTGTCCATCGCGCCGTCGAGGGCGGCCTTGCTGAGAAATCCTGTCCAATTATCGGGTATTCTGGCTTTGTGCTGTCGGTGTGCCCGCTTACGCAGGCGAATCTCGACGATGCGCAAGAGTTCGTCCTTATAGAAAGGCTTGGTCACGTAATCGTCGGCTCCGAGGTTCATCCCGCGCCGCATATCTTCTTGATCGCTCTTGGCCGTGACAAAGACAAAGGGAATAGTGGCGGTATCCTCGCTCTCGACCAGGATCTTCAATACACCGTACCCGTCGAGATCCGGCATCATCACGTCACAGAGGATGAGATCGGGGCTCTTGGTACGCGCCATTTGGATGCCCTCCATCCCGGAGGCCGCCCCGATCGCTTCGTATCCGGCGAGCGAGAGGATGTCCGACATATTATCGCGGACCTCGTCGTTGTCTTCGATGACCAAGATCTTATACATGGTGGCGGTCTTTATGCTTCTCGCGTGCATTAGGGGAGGGAGTAGGGAAGGTTAACAGTAAAGACCGTACCCACGCCGACCGGATTGTCCTCCACCCGGATGGAGCCCCCCATCGCGATCACGTACTGTTTGGTGATGTGGAGGCCGAGTCCGGTGCCGGGGAGAGTCACGGCATTACTAGCGCGAAAAAAGCGCTCGAACAGGTTCCCCTTATCTTGAGGGGGAATCCCGATCCCAAGATCGCTTACCGCGATACACAGGCGGTCCGCCTCGCGGGCTATCCTAATCGTGACGGCCGCATGGCTCGGACTATACTTAATCGCGTTGCTCGTGAGGTTCGTCAAGATCACCCGCAGGCCGTTTTTGAGCTGTCGCGTCTTGCCGAACGCCCCCTCGAGTTCGATGTGGAGCGCTTGCTCGGGCTTGGAGGCGATCTTGAGGTCGTCCAACAGCTCCTCGACGAGATCCGCGAAGTCAAAAGTTTGGATGTTCAAATCGACCCCCTTAAGCTCGATCCTGCCCAACTGCAGGAAGTCGTCCAGCACGCTACGGAGGTGCCCTATGTTGGTGCGGATGCGCTCCAGGTGCTTTCCCACGATCGGCGTCACCTCCCCAGAGGCCATCGAGATCACCTCGAGGCTCGAGAGCATCGTCGTGAGCGGAGTCCTAAACTCGTGCGACGCCATACTTACGAAGCGCGTCTTTAGGTCGTTCAGCTCTCGCTCCTTGTAAAGGAGCCGCTCCAGCTGAACTTCGCGTTGCTGCAGCGACCGCGCGATATCCTCCCGCTCCCTGATCTCGCGTGCGAGCTTGCCGTTAGCGCCCGCGACTGCCTTTATGGAAACTTCTAGCTCGTGGGTGCGCTTCGCCACCTGGTCTTCTAAAGAGCCGTTCGTCTGCTGAAGCTCTTCGTGGAGCGCGAGAATACGCTGGTGCGACTTGTGGATGGCTGTTCGATCCTCAGCCACGACGATGTAGCGGCGCGGAACATCATCGCCGACCTCATGAACATATGCTTTAAACGGAAAGCGCTCACCAGAGGCCTTCTTGCCTTCTCGATTGATGGTGCGGTTGAGCAAGTGCACCATCGATGTCTGACCGTGCTCCGCTAGTGCACGCCGTTCTGCGGAGACGAACTCGTCGGGCATGAGATCGACCAAGTGCAGGCCTACCAGCTCGTTGGTGTGGTAACCAAACATCTGAGTGGCACCCTCATTCGCCGACAGGATCGTACCGTCGACTTGGAATACCATAATGGCGTCCAGGGAGGCCTCGAGAATCGCTTCCAGCTGCTGCTTATTGAGCAGTGATTCTTCCAAAATCAGATCTGAGGGCATAGTGCATCGATCGAGCTGGGGTACTTAGGGAGCCGAGATGTTGCTAACGGTTTTAACGAGCATCCCAGGGGTCAGTTGATCGCTAAGCTCCATACCGTTTAGGATCGCGAGTTCGGTCATTCGTCCTGAGGGTGTCCCGGCGCGCTCGAGGAAGGCGCTAAGGGTCGTGGCGCTGCTGACGGTTTGGATTGAAATTCGCTCCGGTTTGCGATTGAGGTATTTGGCCTCCGTAAGCGCGGAGAAACTGTTGATCGGTTCGTTTAGTGGCCTGGCGTACTTGCTGCTGACGGTTGCGAGGCTAAAAGCGGTAAAATTGTATATGCTACCTCCATATGCGATGAACGTCGCTTCGTAGTCGATCACGGGAGACTGTTGCCCGTCGCCAGCGCGGCCCGATACGACGTAGGCTGGCAAGCCATTCACCGTCGTCGCCCCACTGCGTTGGGGTTGCACTTGGTTCTCCTGTGCCCAGGCCTGCGCGGCCGCCTCTGGACTGCTGCCCTGCCCAAGCGTAAAAATGATAGCGGCGTCCCCATCCCTGGTCTGCATCTGCACAGCCTGTGGACTGTTGGCGAGCGCGAAACCATTCGGCACATTAAACTTGAACTTCAGTCCCGGATGATAAAACACAGATTTTTCTACGAACCCTTGCGCCGGGTCTGCACCGTAGATCAGCCCGTCGATCAGGCGTAGGTACGAGTCGCGATTGACCTTGTCCTCCGATCCCGGAAGTTGCTTCTGCCACTTATCGGCAAGTTGCTTAACGTTAGCCTCGCGGTTGACGGGATTTGGGTGCGTACTGAGGAAATCGGGTATCTCCACGCCGGCTTCTTCCTGGATGCGGCCTATAGTCTTGAAGAACCCGGCCATGTAGTGGGCGTCGAACCCCTGCTCGGTGCTGTACTCCACGCCGAGTGCATCACTCTCCGACTCGGCGTCTCGACCGTACTTCAAGAATAGCAACTGCATGCCCTGGTTGACGGCATCAAAGTTCTGGCGGACCGTGGGCGAGGCGATCGCCCCGGCGATCATCCCGACCTGCGCAACTTGTTGCTTGCGAATCTGCTGCGCGCTGTGGCGCGCGGTCACGTGCCCGATCTCGTGCCCGAGCACACCCGCGAATTCTGCCTCGTTATTGAAATGTGCCATGATGCCGCGCGTGAAGTAGACGTACCCACCCGGGACCGCGAAGGCATTCACGACGTCGGAATCGACGATGCGAAATGTCCAGTCGAGATCGGGGCGGTGGGAGTCTTTGGCCATTTCTTGGCCGAGGCGATTGATGAGCGCCTGTAGCTGCTCGTCATCGTATACCCCCATCGTCGCCACGATTTGCGGATCGGATGCCTTACCCATCTCGATCTCTTTGTCCTCGCCGATAGCGAGCTCCCGCTTACCGGAGACCGGGTTCTTCGCGCAGGAGATGGCGAGCACCGCCAAGGTGACTATTAGTAGACATTGCTTTCGCAGGAGGTGTAGTTGGCTCATCATAATACAGGCAACATCTTTACCGCATGCGGATGTTTGGTTTGCTCGGGCAAAGCTTAGCCCACAGCTTTTCGAAGAGCTACTTTACAGAGAAATTTGAGCTCGAGGTGCTGGCCGACCACGCCTACGAAAATTTTGAGCTTGACGCCATCGCGGGTTTGCCCGCGCTGCTACGCAGCCACCCACATCTTGCAGGGCTCAACGTGACGATTCCCTACAAGCAGTCCGTGGTCCCCTACCTGGACGAACTGAGTCCAGCGGCCGCGGAGATCGGGGCCGTCAATACGATCGAGTTTCGCGGGGGGCGCCTCATCGGCCACAACACGGATGTCGTCGGTTTCGAGCTTACGCTAAAACCCTTCCTGCCCTTCCTCGCCCGAACGGCCCCGCGTGCCCCGGCCGCCATCCTCGGGGACGGTGGCGCGGCGCAGGCGGTCAAGTATGTTTTGGCGAAAGCCGGACTCCCGTATCTCACCTTCAAACGCAGCCCCGACTCGGGTGAGGCGGCGCTGCCCTTCGGAATGCTCGGGCGGATGCAACACGACGGCGACCTGCGGCTCATCATAAATGCCACCCCCGTCGGTACGTACCCGAACACCGAGGAGATGCCCGGCATTGATCCGGCATGGTTGAGTGAGGAAAACGTCGTGATTGATCTGATTTATAACCCCGCCGAGACCCTACTTTTGCGCGAGGCCAGGAAGCGAGGCGCCCGGATCGCTAACGGACTGGCCATGCTGCACGGTCAGGCCGAAGCCGCGTGGTCTATCTGGAACTCGGCAGCGTAAGCCCGCAAATGACGACAGTCCACAACCCCGGCCCGGCTTCGGCTACGCCACTGCCACCGGCAACCTCTCCTTCGCCGCATCACCCCGTCGTCGACTTTGGCGACACCCGGATAGCGTTTGCGCACAAGAACGCCGGCGACCTCTCCCGGACGCGCCGCTTGTTCGCTCTCATGAACCAACCTACCCTCGTGCGCCTCGGGAGCGTTATTGGGAGTTTTGCCGTGCGCTGGAGGCTGCCCTTCGCCGAGCGCGCGACCCTCGGGACGATCTATCGTCAGTTCGTCGGTGGCCGCACCCTCCTCGAGGCGCAAGGCGTGGCCGAGGAGCTCGGCAGGTTACAGGTATTGTCGGTACTCGATTTCGGGGCTGAGGGCAAGGAGGACGAGAAGGCCCACAACCATACGATGACCGAGTGCATCCGGGCGATAGAGTTTGCGGCGCGCGACCGATGTATACCCGTGGTGAGCACCAAACTCAGCGGACTGACTAGCAACGATTGCCTAACGGAATTGAGCAAGGGGACGGAGCTGACGCCGGTTTTGGCGGAAGCCCACAGCGCATTGCTAAAACGTGTGGATAGCATGTGCCACGTCGCGAGCACGAACGACGTCCAACTCTACATCGACGCCGAGGAGAGCTGGATGCAGCCGGCCATCGACGAGATTGTTATGGTGTCGATGCTGCGCTACAACAAGGCGCGCGCCACCGTGGTGAACACCTATCAGATGTACCGCCACGATCGCCTCGCGGCGCTCGTAGCCCACCACGCCACCTGTCGCGAACACGGCGTTGTTTTCGGCGCCAAGCTCGTCCGCGGGGCCTACATGAACAAGGAGCGCACCCGCGCCGAGATGCTCGGTTATCCCAGCCCTATCCAGGTTGATAAAGCCAGTACCGATGTCGACTTCGACCGCGCAGTCGACTATTGCCTCGACCACATCGACAGCGTAGAATTCGTCAACGCCTCACACAACCAGGCCTCCGCTGAGCACATGATCCGCGGCATGGCGTCGCGCTCCATCCCGGTGGACCACCCCAGCCTCATGTTCTGCCAGCTCTACGGCATGTCGGACAATATGACCTTCAACCTGGCGGCCGCCGGCTACCGCGTCGGGAAGTATCTGCCTTACGGGCCGGTGGAAGATGTGGTGCCGTACCTCGTGCGCCGCGCCCAGGAGAACACGAGCATCACGGGGGAGGCGAGTCGAGAATTGCGCATGATCGACC
Organism: Saprospiraceae bacterium; assembly: GCA_041744755.1. Taxonomy (GTDB): domain Bacteria; phylum Bacteroidota; class Bacteroidia; order Chitinophagales; family Saprospiraceae; genus CALDTK01. The sequence continues at coordinate 75,551 of JBGTKC010000075.1, read as the reverse complement.
GCGAGATCGCGAGACGCGCTGAGCCGGGCCGCTAGATTCCGTAGGGGAGACCCGTGTCGCGTAGCGCCGCGAATACCTCCGCAGTCGGTAAGCCCATGACGTTGCTATACGATCCGACGATCCCAGAGCACTTCGCCCAACCGAGCCAGTCCTGGATCCCGTAGGCGCCAGCTTTGTCGAGCGGGCGCTGGAGGCATACGTATTCCGCGATTTCCGTCTTGCTGGCCGGCAGGAGTGTCACCGAGGTCTCCACCTGAAAGCTGAGTTGCGGCATAGTCCCATCCAACTCGGCGACGACGATACACACGCCCGTGATGACGCGGTGCGTGTGGCCGCAGAGTTCCAAGAGCATCCGCTCCGCCTCGGGGGCGTCAATGGGCTTGTTGATCAGCGCGTCGCCAAGCAGCACCGTCGTATCGGCGGCGAGCAGCACCTGACCTGGGAGTAGCTCAGCCGTCGCGGCGCTCGCCTTTAAGACTGCCAGATAGAGCGCCGCCTGCCCGTTGGGGAGGCCTTGCGGCAAAACCTCCTCCACGTCGGTCGGGCGAACCTCGAAGGCGAAACCGAGTTGCCGCAGCAAGTCCCTACGACGAGGGCTGGCGCTGGCGAGGATCAGGCCGCTCCGTTGGTCCATGTATTTCTGCCGTAGATGACAAGGACGAGGAGGGCGAGCGCGAGAGTCCACTTGAGCTGACGGCTTACGAAAGCGTAAGCGTGGCGCAGGTCTGGCCGTGGGATGTCGATGTTCCAGATCGCGATGGCCATGAACACCCATACCAGTCCCCACCCCAAGCTCGCCATCGTGGCTTCACTGCGGAAGTAGACGAATCCGATGTAGGCCACGGCGACGAGCCCGAGGAATCCCCAGACGACGGCCACCGTCCTTACCCGCGCCGCCGGCCACCGTACGGCGAGTGTCCGGCAGCCCGCCATGCCGTCCCCGTGCTGGTCCTCGAGGTCCTTGACGGTCTCCCGCATCATCGTTCCGGCGAATGCGAACACCACGTAAGCCAGCATCGCGTGGGCGTTGGGTTGGTCGGGGAGCCCGTGCAGGAGCGCAGGCTCTGCCACGAGTAGAATGCCGGGCACCCCAGCACACAGTAGTGCCACGAGGATGTTGCCGATTAGCGGCTGGCACTTCAATGCAAAGGAGTACATCAGCAGCGCCCCGATCGCCAGCGGCAGCAGGACGAGCCCCTCCAGCCACCCTACTTCCACGGCGAGCTTCACCGAAAGCGCGGCAGCTCCTAGGGTTAGTACAGAGTAAATGGCCCAGGCCTCGCCTACGGACACCTGACCTAGTAAAGGATTAGGTCTGCCATTCAGGTCGTCGATGGTGCGGTCGGCGATGTCGTTGACGATGTTGCCACCACCAGCCACAAGCGCCACGGCGATCCCGAGCCACAAGACCTGCCGGGCCGTGAGTTGAGGGTCCTCGAAGAGCGGCTCGACGAGCGACAGCCACAGTGCCAATGGCGTGAGCGCAATCAGCATCAGATTCATGGGCCGCACGAGGGCCAACCACCCGAGGAAAGGTCTCAAGACACGGGCCACTGGCCGTTTAGCGTGAGCACTTTCTCGACCACGTCCCGTACGCAGCCCTCCCCGCCGCCCTGCGGACTTACGTAGCGGGCTTTCGCCAAAACCTGCGGCACGGCATCCCGCGGGGCACAGGGGAGTCCGGCGATCGCCATGGCCGGCAGGTCGGGTATGTCGTCCCCCATGTAGAGCGTCTGCCGCGGGTCGAGGCCGTAGCGCTCGTGGTAGGCGTCGAGCGTGAGGGCTTTATCGCGAATGCCACTGTAGTAGTCGTCGACCCCGAGCCGGAGGAATCGCAGGCGTACGCCCTCTGAAGTGCCGCCAGTGATGACGGCGACGCGGTAGCCGAGCTGGACCGCCAGCTGGACGGCGTAACCGTCGCGTATGGTCATCGTCCTAAGTAATTCACCCGACTCCGTTACCTGTACCCTCGCATCGGTCATGACGCCGTCCACGTCGAAGACGAACGTGCGGATGGCTCGGAACGCCGGCAGAGGATTGTCCATGCGGTGGCGAACTTACGAGCCTACTCCAATCCGAGACGCTCGCGGAGCGTCTTTGTTTCGCCGCGGCGTCTAGCCTTCGACCTGGCCTTTGACTTCGCTTTCTTACGTTTGTCCCTTTCCTTGTGGCGCTTCTCCCGTTCCTTTTCGCGATCGCGCTGCTCGTCCTCGCTCTCCCAAGGTCGCTTGATGGACACGTTGCTCTTACGCTTCGAGATCACGTACCTTAGACTCACCGCCGAGCCGAAGCTCGCTGGGACCACGCGTCCCGAGAGGTGAACCTGGGGTAGGATGTCAAAGCTAACGTTAGTTCGCCCGAAAGTGACCTCGGCCCCGCCCTGGACGGTTATGCCGAAAGGGTTGCCGCGCTTGCCCTCGTCTTCGTAGCCCCAACCCTTGTGGATGCCGCCGCCCACGAAGATGTTGATGCGCTTCAGACCGAGGGCCACGTGGCGTCGACCCACCACTGTGAGCGTGAAGGCGTCTGTGCCGAAGCGGTTCTGTCCGATGAACTCGACACTTTGCTTTGGCCCCACGCGCTGGACGAGACTTAGCCCCGCGCCCGCGCCGACGCGTAGGCCGCCGGCAGTGTTGTAGCCCTGCGCGAGCGCGCCGTAACTAAGGAACGTAAGCAAACAAACGGCGAAAAAGCGATCGGGCATGGGGGGGGCAGCTTGACGGCACAAGAACGCGGTTCGAGGCACGGCGAGCATAGTGCGCGCCTACATTCGCGCCGTGAATCTTCCTGCGCTCCGCTCGGCCGCCCGATATGCCTGGCGCGCGGAGACCATCTACGACATCCACGCACCTTTGGCCTTCGCGTTCGCGGGGCAGGTCCTCGAGGATCGGCGTCACTTCTACCACTACGACGCGATAGATGCGCTACGGGCTCAGTACGCGGCCAACGCGGCGAAGGTCCAGCTCCACGACGCCGGTGCGGGCTCGCAGGTGGGACACAGTCCCCTACGGAGCATTCGTGCCATCGCCGCCTCGAGCGCGACGCCGCCGCGGTTCGGACGCTACCTGACCAATCTCGTGGATTGGCGCGGCGCCCGGACCGTGCTCGAGCTCGGGACCAACCTCGGGATCGGGAGTTGTTACCTAGCGGCGGGGATGGCGCCCGGCGGGCGTCTAGTGACGATCGACGCGGACGCGGGCCTGGCGGCTTACGCCAAAACGGCAATCGCGAAGGTGCTCCCGTTCGCGGACGCCCGGGTCGAGATCGGCACTTTCGCGGACCGCCTGCCGTCGGTGCTCGCGGAGCTGGGGGAGGTGGACGTGGTATTCGTAGACGGTCACCACGCCGAGGCCCCGACGGAGGACTACTACGAGCAGCTCTTCGCCCACTGTCACGAAGGCTCGGTCCTCATCTTCGACGATATCCACTGGTCACTGGGCATGGAAAATGCATGGGCGTGGATCCGGTCCCGACCGGAGGTGACGCTGAGCATCGACCTGTACCGGTGGGGCGTTGTCTTTTTCGAGCCCGGGGTCCAAGTACCGCAACACCTCACGCTGGCCCCCCGCGCCTGGAAGCCTTGGCACATGGGATTTTTCAGTGCCGCAGCTTAGGTTTTGGCGAAAGCCGGAAAATGATCGTCGCGCCCTGATCAGCACCCCGGATTATATATGCGGATATGCGGGGAGACCCAAGTGATAACCCAGGAACGCGCGTTGGTAGTCCAAGTGGATGCAGATGGCCTCTCGGCCGTTGGTGACCAGGGACCAGGGCGCACGCACGCTTCGGGCGTAGTCGGCAAGTTGCGAGACGCCCGTTAGGTGTGAGACGTCCGGCGACTTGAATTCGGCTAGCAGCCACGGAAGTCCCGCTCGGTCCAAGACGAGGAAATCGAGACGGTTCGCCGAGCGCGGGAGGCTGCGTTCGAGCTTAACCAAGCCCGCGGGATACCCCTCGCGAATGACTACGGCCAGAAAGGCTTGCCGGACGAGCTCCTCGGGCTGCGTCACGACCCAGCGCTTGCGCACGAGACACCAAAGCTGGTCCACACCCTCCTGAGTGGTGCGGCGACGGAGTAGGGACGCTTCGGGAAGCAAGTCGAACGGGAAGCTGCTATAGGTACTACTCACTGCGGCAAAGGTGGCGTGACCGCTCGTATCCGGATTAGCGTCCGCAGGGGGTGACCTCCGTCCGGAACGGAGATGCTGGCGGCCCGCCTTCGACGTGCAAAACGGCACCCGGGAGCCCAGCCGCGCCGCCGCTACCTTTGGGCTATGATGTCGGTATACGCGAAGCGCGGCGTAAGCGCCGGGAAGGAGGAGGTCCACGCGGCCGTGAAGGGCATGGACCAAGGGCTGTATCCGCGGGCGTTCTGTAAAATCCTACCGGACTTCGCCACCGGCGACGCCGACTTCTGTAGCCTGATGCACGCCGACACCGCCGGCACTAAAACCAGTCTCGCCTATCTCTACTGGCGAGAGACCGGGGACTTGTCCGTGTGGCGCGGCATCGCCCAGGACGCCATCGTGATGAATGTCGACGACATGGCCTGCGTGGGCCTCACGGAGAACATCGCGCTGAGTTCCACGATAGGTCGCAACAAGCACTGTATCTCCGGAGACGTAATCGCGGCGCTCATCCAGGCCAATCTGGCCTTCGTGGAGCAGATGAACGGCCTGGGCATCCCGATGCTACTAGCCGGCGGAGAGACCGCCGACGTCGGTGATATCGTCCGCACGGTGGACGTCGGGATCACCGCCTACGGCAGGATGCGGCGGGCCGACGTAATCGAGATCAAACCACAGCTCGGGGACATGATCGTTGGTTTTGGTGGCTACGGGCAGGCTACGTACGAGACCGACTACAACTCCGGGATCGGCAGCAATGGACTCACTGGGGCCCGCCATGACCTGCTGCACCACGACTACGCCGAGCGCTATCCCGAGAGCTTCGATCCCCTCACCGAGCGCCGGTACATCTATGCCGGGCCTCATGCCGTGACCGACCGAATCAACATCGAGGGCTTCGGCGAGCGAAGTATCGGAGAGTTGCTCCTGAGCCCGACGCGGACCTTCCTCCCCCTGATGCATCAGCTCATTCCACAGGTCCGGGACGGCCTCCACGGACTGGTCCACAACACGGGCGGAGCACAGACCAAAGTGGGTAAATTCGTTGAGGGCGTCCGCATTATAAAGGATGACTTGCTCCCTCTCCCGCCGCTATTCGAACGCATCGCCGAGGTCAACGACATGACGCCGCTCGAGCTCTACCAGGTCTACAATATGGGCACCCGCCTGGAGGCTTACGTTAGCGAGGCAGCTGCCGAAACTTGTTTAGCTGTCGCCAAAACCTTTAACATTCCGGCCCAAATCATCGGAAGGGTAGCGGCGGGAGCCCCGGGTGTAGAGGTTCGCACCCACGCCGGAGAGTGGGTTAATTATCCTCTGGGGTAGAATTGTGGTCCACCGCCGGAGCCAACTTCGTTAGCGCTTCGCAATGCTCTGTACTCGCTCATAGGACCCTAAGAACCCGGGTTGCGTCCGTCTTGGCGCCCTTTTAGTCGCAAAACGCTCCCCGGACTGGAATGCTGGGTCCAGCAAAAAAGCCCCGCCGTCCACACGGACGACGAGGCTCTTCGAGCAGATGACCAGGTTCGAACTGGCGACCTCAACCTTGGCAAGGTTGCGCTCTACCAGCTGAGCTACATCTGCGTTTTGCTGGAAGCGGCCGCAAACATAACGCGGGCACTCGCAGTCGCCCAAGCGCGGGGCGCAAATTATTTCGTTACTGGACCTCGGCGTCTCGCTCCGCCAAAATCTCGGTCTCGGCAGCCTTCTCCAAACGGCGGATGTAGTGGTAACTCTCCAATTGCGAGCGGATCTGTACCTCCGAGCCGGTCCGGCGGTAGGTGTTGCTAAGCTTGGCGTCGAGCACGCGGGCCTTTACGTTGTCGATCCACTGTAGCTCATTAAGTTCGATGATTCGCGCCTTGATGAGGGGATCATAGATCGGGACGGCCGTCTCGATGCGGTAGCTGAGGTTGCGCGTCATCCAATCTGCACTGCTTATAAATACGTCCGGATTGCCGTCATTATGGTAGATGAACACCCGCGAGTGCTCCAGGTAGCGGTCTACGATGCTGATGGCTTGAATATTCTCGGAAACGTTCTTGAGCGCGGGCACCAGCGAGCAGATCCCGCGCACGATGATTCTGATCTTTACCCCCGCCTGTGACGCCTCGTAGAGCTTTTCGATCATGCGCGTGTCCTGGAGACTGTTCATTTTAAGAAAAATCTTCGCCTCCTTCCCGGCGAGCGCATTGTGGATCTCGCGATCGATCCGGTCCGTGAACCCGCCCCGGAGGTTGAACTGTCCCACGAGAATATGCTTAAATTCCGTCCGCGGGACGCGCACCGTCTCCAGGAACGTGAATAGTCGCGCCGTCTCGGTCGTAATTCGCTTATCGGCAGTGAAGAGCCCGAAGTCGGTGTAGACTTTGGCGGTCGTCTCGTGGAAGTTCCCCGTCGACACATACGTGTACAGCTTGGCCTTGCCTTTCTCCAAGCGTCGTACGATGGCCAACTTCGCGTGGACCTTCACGCCCGGGAAGGAATAGTGTACCGTGACGCCGGCTTCCTTGAGCATCTCCCCCCAGCGCAAGTTCGCCTCCTCGTCGAAGCGGGCCTTGATCTCGATGAAGGCGCTCACCTGCTTGCCGCGCTCCACTGCGAGGCGGATGGCGTCCATAATGCGCGATTTCTTCGCCACCCTGTACTGGACGATCTTGATGTGGGTCACGTCCGCATCGGTACTTGCTTCCTCGAAGAAGCGGACCACCGAGTCGTAGCTATGGTACGGGTAGTACAGCAGCTGGTCCGCCTCTGCGATCGTGCCCCAAAAATCCGTGGTCTCTTCGAGGGCCAAGTGTTTAATCGCCGGTCGGGGAGGGTAGAGTAGATCGGTACGCCCGAAGCTTGGGAAGCCGAAGAAATCTGCATTGTTGTGGTAGCGCCCCTCGCGCAGTAAGTCGTAGCGACCGAGGTCGAAGGTGTCCCGTAGGTAGCCCAGCAGGTCGCGACCCATCTGTCGGTCGTATACGAAGCGGCTCGCAGGTCCGACGTGGCGCTTGCTGAGGCTCGTCTTTATTTTGTCGACGAGATCGCCCGAGAATTCGTCGTCGATGTAGAGCTCGGCGTCCCGGGTGAGCTTAATCGAGTACGTGTCCTCGATCTCGTACCCCGGAAACATCGACGACACCGAATGCCTCACGATGTCGTCCATCATAATGATCTCGTGCGCGTCACCGTCGCTGGGCAGCACGAGGAACCGTCCAAGCTCCTGGCTCGGGGCCTTCACGAGGGCGTAGGCCGTCTCATTGGTCTCCTTGTCGGTCAGCTCGTTGATGAGGTAGAGTGTGCCGTTATTAAGGAACGGCCTAATCTTGTCGCGTACCAAGAGCACCGGCTGCACGTATGGTAGCATGGCGCTGTGGAAGTAATCGGTGATGAAGCGCTGCTGCTTCTTCGAGAGCTCCAGTCGCCGACGCAGGTAGATTCCTTCCTTAGCCAGTTGCGGGATGATCTCGTCCGAGAAAATGCTGCTGAACTTCTCCTGTTGGTCGTTGACGATCTTGAGGATGTCCCGCAAGATCTTCTTTGGATCAAAGTCGAGCTCCTTTTTCGTACGCTTTCCGAGGCGCACGAGATTGCGGTGATTAGCCACGCGGACACGAAAGAACTCATCGAGGTTGCTGGAGTAGATCGCCAGGAATTTGAGCCGCTCCAGTAGGGGTACACGCGGGTCTTGCGCCTCCTGCAGTACACGTTCGTTGAAGCTCAGCCAAGAGATGTCGCGGTGGATATAGGGAAGGTCGGCGCCCCCGCTCGGGCTTTGGATTAGGTTGTAATTAGACACTGAATAAGGTTACGTGAGCACTAGAGGAACAGTTCGCCCTGGGTTTGCGACAGGTTAGAATTCGGTGCGGTAAGGCTTTCGCCAAAACGTATCTCGGGGGCACGGCTACGGAGCGGAAGGTCGCGCTTCTCCCGAAGTAAAGCGGCGTAAAGTTGCGAGGCGGACCGCGCCGAGGGCAATTCTTCCGGCTGGTGGGTGAAGACGTAAGCCTCCGCGAGCCCCCGCTGGTTCCACGCCGAGAGGCGCGCAGCCCATGCCGCGAGTCGCGGGCCGTCCGATGCATCGACGTTCCCAACCCAGCGGACGACCGTGAAGGGGGCAGTCACCTCCATGTGGGCCACATCGCGCCGCCCCGCCACATCCGTGATCACGCTGCCCACCCCGCGCGCGGCGAACGCCGCAAATGCATCTGCGCCGGTGGAGGTCTCGAACCAACTGGCATGTCGCAGCTCCACCGCCAGCGCCAGGTGCGGCGGCCAAGCATCCAACCAAATTTCGAGAGCCGACCACCTATCAGTAGTGAAGTCGGCGGGTAATTGGATGAAACACGGTCCTAGCTTGTGTTCGAAGTGCTGCACTGCCTTCGCAAAGTCCAGTGTCCGCGAGGTCTGCACCGCGAGATCTACCGCCTGGCTAATGGCCTTACTGACCTTTGGGCAAAACCGAAAATCATCAGGGACAGCTGCGTACCACTTCATCACCTGCCCCCGGTCCGGTACCCGGTAGAAGGTCGTATTCAGCTCGATAGTATTGAATTGCCGAGCGTAGGCCTCCAGCATGTCGCCCGGTCGGGTGCCTGCCGGGTACACGGAACCCACCAAGCCCTTCTGTCCCCAGGCGGTAGAGCCGATGTAGGCCCGGAAGTCTCGCGGGAGTGCCTGAGCTGCCAGCGTAAGTCCGGTAAGCTTCGTGTCCGCCGACAGCGCCCAGTCCACCGCGCGTAAGTCATCGACCTTGCCAAACTCCATACCTGCGCAAACAGCCTAAAGGCGCCAGTGGTGCACGGGGGCCGCAAAATCCGGTGGTTTACACGAGAGTGCTCCACGAATCGGGGTTATAGCCTCAACTCGAGACCCACGCGCGCCCAGCGCCCCGGCAGCGGTACGCCATTGCTCTGTGTGTAAAATTGGTTGTTTAGGTTGCTCGCATCCGCGAACACCGTCCACGCTCGCCGGCGGTAGTCCACCCGCAGGTCCATCACTGTGTAATCGCGCGGTGCCACACGTACGGTAGGGTCTGGACTCGGCAAGGGATCGTTGACGCGGTCCGCGTAGCGCAACCCGCCCGTCAGGGACACCCGCTCCCCAAACGTTACGGTCGCACGCGCTACGAATTGGTGCCTCAATTGCTCGAGGGCGTAGCGGCTCTGCGTCTCGGTAAACGCCGCGTCTACTTCCCCGTCGATGTAGGTGTAGCCCAGGGACACCAACGCTAACCAGTTACGGAGTCGTCGCGCCGTGACCGAGGCCTCGAAGCCACGGAAGGTTACCTCGTTGAGGTTCGTCGCGCGCCACTTGGCACCGGGGACGGTATCTCGCTGGAAGTCGATCAGGTTGGTACCAGTGCGTTGCCAAGCGGCTCCTTTTAGCTGCCACTCTCTCACATTGTACTGCGCTCCAAGTTCGTAGGCGTATGCCTGCTCCGGTACGAGGTTCGGGTTCCCGACGTTCGCGGGGTCCTCGTAGTAGAGGTCGGTGTAGGTGGGGACGCGGTAGGTGAGTCCTGCGTTGGCGTACAGGCGCAGCGCGTCAGTGGCGTGGAACAAAAGGTCAATCGCCGGCAGGGCGCGGGCGCCGGCGTCACTAAGGTAGTTAAGCGTCAGGCCCGGCGTGACGGTAAGCCGCTCGTGCGCGAAGGCGAACGCGTGCTCGAGCAGGAGGTTCCCCACGAAGCGCTCCCGGTGTCCCAGGTTGTTGCTGGCCAGCGCGACCCCCTGTATTTCTACGCCTACACCCGACCTGCCCCAGCGGCCCTGGCGCGACAGGTAGCCATCGTAGCCGTAGGTGTGGCTCAGGTGTAGGTTGCGGTAAAGGCTGGGGTTGTTGCGCACGAAAACGTACTCGTCTTGGTTGCGACGCCACGACAGCCGCTGATTCAGGCTCGTCCCTCTCCAGGTCCGTTTGTGCGACAGCGCCAGGATGCTGGTCTGAATGCTTTCGAACTGCTGCTTGGCCGCGGCGCTTGCGTAAAAGCCATTGGCCCCGAAGGCACGGTCGCTGAGGGCCCCAATCACCTCGAACACCCCGCCCGCCGTAGGCAGGGTAGCCTGGTAGAACAGGTTGGCGACATCGAAATCGGTATTGTCGCGGTAGCCCGCCGCGATGTCCCGGCCGTAGCTAAGGGTGTGCGTAACACCCCCGCGTTGGAGGGTGCCGCTTGCGCCAAAACCGGCGTACCCGAAATCCCCGCCCGTAGCCCTGAGCACGAGCCCCTCCTCGGTGGGGTGTCGCGTGACGATATTGATAGCGCCCGCGAAGGCGTTTTGGCCGTATAGCCGGGCGCCCGGCCCCTTGAGCACCTCTATTCGCTCAACGTTCTCTAGGGGGACCGGTATGTTGAGCACGTGGTGCCCCGTCTGGGGGTCGGCCATTTTGATGCCGTTGATGAGTACAAGCACCTGGTCGAAGGTCCCACCGCGGATACTCAGGTCGGCTTGCACGCCACGCGGCCCTCGTTGCCGCAGGTCCAGCCCCGGGATAAACTGTAAGGCTTCCACGACCGAACTGATCGGCAGGCTCGCCAGATCAGACCGGGTCAGGACGTCGAAAGTGTGCCCAACGCTCTGCAGTGGCACCTCGGCGCGATTGCCGATCACCACCGCCGACGGTAGGTCGATCGAGTCGGTTGCAAGGTTGATGATCGCCTGTGCGTCGGCCGTCGGGCTTTCGCCAAAACTAGCCACGCCCGAGACCAGACCGACTAAACAAGATTTCCAAAGCTTCATGCCCGGCGAAAGTAGTCGAGGGTTTGACTCCGCGGAGCGCGAGACTAGACCCGCCGACCTTGCGAAGTGGTTAAGCTCGCTAAACCCCGACGGGAAGAAGATTTCTATTCTCTAGCGAGCCACGGGTCGACTCGCACAAGTCAGGCATGGTGTCGTTGGACCAGCCGGCATAGCGCTCGCCCGTAATTACTTTGGCCGCCGATCTAAGCTCCCCGAAATGACAAGCCCCGCAGAATCCCGCCGACTCGTAGCCGGCAACTGGAAGATGAACCTGACCTACCAAGAGGGCCGCCACCTCGCCCTCGCCTGTATCGAGGGCCTGCGTTCGGTGCGGCTGCCGGTGGTGTTCTGTCCGCCGGCTATCCACCTCAACGCGCTCAACGTACTCACAGAATCAGTCCACAACGTCTTCACCGGCGCGCAAGACCTGTCGGCACACGACAGCGGTGCACACACCGGGGACCTGAGTGGCGCACAGCTCAAATCGGTGGGCTGCAGCTACGTGCTCGTCGGGCACAGCGAGCGTCGCGCAGACCACGGGGAGGCCGGCGAGCTGCTAGGCGCCAAGGTGGAGGCCGCGCTCAGGTGCGGGCTCCGCCCGATCTACTGCTTCGGTGAGACCCTCCAGCAACGAGAGGCCGGGCAGGAGCGGGAGGTCGTGAGCGGGCAACTCGCCGAGGGACTCTCGGGCCTAAGCGAGGTCCAGGTAGGCGATCTCGTGCTCGCCTACGAACCCGTTTGGGCCATTGGCACCGGCAAGACCGCCAGCGCCGCCCAAGCGCAAGAGATGCACGCCTACATACGGAGCTGGCTTACTGAACGTTTTGGCGAAAGCCGCGCCCAACACATCTCCATCCTCTACGGTGGCTCCGTCAAGCCCGACAACGCCTCCGAGCTCTTCGGTCAACCCGATATCGACGGCGGCCTCATCGGGGGGGCGAGCCTAGTTGCTACAGACTTCGTGGCCATCGTAAACGCCTTCATCTAGTCCCACCCGACCCTCCCCGCAAAGCGGTACAGAACTACCCGCCGCACGGTACTCCCGAGCTTGCACCTGTTGCAGTAGGGGTGATTGGGCCGTGCTTTGTCCTCGAACGTGACCACACCCTACTACCCGCAACTCGAAGAACGCGACTGCGGCGCCACCTGTCTCAGGATGGTGCTGGCGCACCACGGGCTCGCGGTCTCGATGGATCGGTTGCGGGACCTCTCCGGCACCGACGACCGCGGCACCGACCTCGCCGGACTCGCTTGCGCGGCCGAGGCCCTCGGATTTGATACCGTGGCGGCAGAATTGAGCTTCGACGAACTACGTGCCCCCGATCTGTGGCCAGCAATCCTCCACTGGGACGGTGACCACTTCGTGGTGGTGACCGAAGTTTCCGAGGATCGAGTCCACGTCCTCGACCCAGCCCTCGGCGAGCGACGCTTCGATAGAGAGAACTTTGAGAGACATCGCGTGGGACCCGGGCGCTCAACCGCTGGCTTGCTGGTCGTCCCCCCTTCCGGCGCCAAGCAGCGTCTGGATACGGCCATTGGTCCGGTTGCGTCCAGTAGTTCGACCCCACCACCGGTGGCGTGGGCCACGGCCTTGATGTACGCAGGCTTGGTAGCCGCGGGAGAGTATGTCCTAGTCGTCGTGCTACGGGCCGCCGTGGACCTTCAGTTTCACGAAGCCTGGCGCAGTAATCTCGGCGCAATGCTACTCGCCATGGTGGCTCTTATGCTCGGACGCTACCTCCTGCGGCGCGCCTTGATCCAGTACGCGAGCGCACGGGGGCACCACGAGGCCGAGGCGCTCGTGGCCCGGATCAAGGCCGACGTCCTTCAATCAGGGCGCGCTGGCAACCCAACCCTCGCCCTGCGCTTAATGGAGGACATCGACACCATGCGTGTGTGGCGGGCCTACAGACTCGCCACGGTATTCTCCGCATCGGTGACACTGCTCGTTACTTTCGTCTATGCCTTCTCGATCGACGGATCATGGGCGCTTGCCCTACTCGGAAGCGCTCTCGGAATAGGCCTGGTGTATTTCTACTACGGAGTGGCCGAATCAGACGTGAGGCAGGAGGCGCTCGGGGCTCAGATCAAGCAGCGGGAGGGCATCGTGGAATACACGCAGCTTCTGACGGAAACCTTGCGACTCAGAGGTTCGGCTGCGTGGTCTCACGAGAGGCTCCGGGAGCGTAATGCCTCGGCCGCACGGGCCTTCGGTCGGATAAGCAGCGAGGTTATCGCCCGTAGCGATATCAAACTCTTGTTCACGGGACTCGGCGTGATTGGGCTCGTGACCTTGGCGTTGTATCAACTGGGTTACGGCGGACTGCAAGTCGGTGACTTTTTATTTCTTGTACTTCTCGTACTCCTGGTATTCTCGCAGCTCCACGCCCTCTCAGAGGCCTACCGCGCGTACCAGCGCACCGGAGACGCGCGTTCACGACTGGGCGAACTCAGGACCGAGCGGACGCCAGAACCCCCTCTAATACTTCAGTTCGATGGGGATATATTACGCTTGCGCTGGCGCGGCCCACAAGACTCTCCGCAGGCTTTCGACTTCAAACGTAGCTCCCGCGTGGCGCTCACGGGCTCGGACCAGAGCCTGCGGCGTGTCCTAATAGACGCCTGTCTCGGGCGGGAGAACGTGGTGGGGGCAGCGCTCTCGGTAGCGTCCGCAGAGGAAACGAGGATGAGCTTGACACAACTAGGCGGAGTCGCCTGGCTCACGGAGCACAGCCCGTTGGTGGTGGGCACCGTAGCCGACAACATTATCCTCGACGCCACTGCCGACTACGCGAGACTCGATGAGGTGACCCGCCGCCTCGGACTCCACGACGCAGGACTCCCTAACGGCCTCGCCACGCACACCGACGAGCGCGGCAGCCAGCTCTCGCACCTCACTGTCGTGAAAACCCTCGTCGCCCGAGCACTTTACGCCGAGACGGCCTCGATCGTGATCGACGGCCTCACCGACGAGCTCCCAGCCTACCAGGAAGCCCTCATATTCGACGAGATCCTCTCGTCCTCGGCCGAGAAGCTCGTCCTGTGCAACGCCCGGCGCCAGAGTGCCACATTCGGCTTCGAGCTCATCGTACAACTCGAGGCCGGCGAGATCGAAGCCACCGGTACGCACGACGTGCTCGTCGCGAGCGGGGGCGCGTATGCATTACAAATAGCTAACGAAAAAGCGCTAGAATCATGAGGGTCGCCGCCGGAATTGACTACGTGTTTGCCGCGGCAACGACCGTTGCGCTCGCCTTTTATCTGTTGCCCGACCTCGCGACGGAACTGGTCCAACGCACGGGACGGTCCATGGTGCGACAAGCTCAAGTTTTGCCGAAAGGCGACGGTGAGCCGGTCGCTTATATCGGCACACTAGTAAGGGCCGATACTTTTTATACGTCTGATCGAGCAACCGTCGAGCTGGGGGACACCCTAGGTGCTAACTTCTACGACCCTTTTCGCTACCTGCGGATAGACCTTCTGGACGCCTGCCACGCCGCGATGCCGCTGGCCAGTTTAGAGGCGTTGATCCGTGAGGACACGGTAGAAGTCTCCATGCTCGGAGACGCCTGGAGGCAAGAGCTAAGATCGGTAATCTCGTTGTTGAGAAAGGGTCCCAAAAGCGTGGCACCTCAGAATTACCTACCCTATTCTGCTCAGGAAGAGCGTGAACTGATGGCGGCAGGTGTGATGGGTGCGGAGGACGCGATCCGTGAGATCGAGGCAAAACTACGCTCGATTGAGACCTCCGGTTTGGACCGAGCTCATTCGAGCATCGAAGCGCTCTACGCGTTGCTCGCAGAGAAGCGCGCCTACATCGATCATGCACGGCAAAAGCCCAGCGGTGCCAGCGCTGCAGAGGCCGTAATCCCAACGATCACGCCGCACCTTACCGCGCCGCAGAGAGCACGTGTCTTACGCCTCGCTGCGGAGTTGCGACCGGTAATTAGATACGTCCTAGCCCCCGTCGCTGGGCAATTCTTAGCCCCTAAAGTAGGTCGCGTGGCGCAAGTCAGGCCCATGACGAAGACAAGCGGCGACGTTGTGACAGTATCGGATGAGCGAGCTGCGCACGGCGCGAAAGACAAACCGCTCTATGAGCTTGAGCCTGCCGGCACACCCGTGCTCTGGGCCACTGCGGCACGTGTAAACGCTTCAGATGGTAGCGGACTTACGCCAGCGAAGCGCGCGCTGTTAGTCCGTTCCTCCGTCACCCTACTGGACACATTTGAGCCGCGTAGCGCTACGACTATTGAGTAGCGCGGTGCTTCGTGTCTCTAAAGGTGAATGACCTCGTCGTAGGCTGCGGCGCACGCCTCCATGATGGCTTCGCTCATGGTTGGGTGCGGGTGGATCGTCTTGATCATCTCGTGCCCGGTCGTCTCGAGTCTGCGCGCCGCGACTACCTCAGCAATTAGCTCCGTGACGTTGGCCCCGAGCATGTGCGCGCCGAGGAATTCGCCGTACTTCTTGTCGAAGATCACCTTAACGAAGCCTTCCTTGGCCCCGGCGGCGCTAGCCTTGCCGGACGCGGAGAACGGGAATTTCCCGACGAGGATCTCATCGTAGCCGGCCTCCTTGGCACTCGCCTCGGTGTGCCCCACACTAGCGACCTCGGGGACGCAGTACGTACAGCTGGGGATGTTGTCGTAATCGATTGGCTGGACGTGCTGGCCGGCGATCTTCTCGACGCAGACAATGCCTTCGGCGCTGGCCACGTGCGCCAGCGCTGGCCCGGGAGTGATGTCGCCGATGGCAAAGAGTCCCGGGACATTCGTGCGGTAGTATTCGTCGACGGTGACGAGGCCGCGGTCCATGTTGACGCCAAGTTCCTCGAGGCCAATGCCGTCGGTGTTCGGCGCGACGCCGGCGGCGCTGAGGACGACCTCGCACTCCAGCACCGACGTCTTGCCGGACTTGCGGTCCTTGACGGTCACTTTTACCGTGTCGCCGCTGGTATCCACCGACTCTACGCTAGTATTGCCGAGCACCTTGATGCCTTTCTTCTTGTAGATTTTGGTGAGCTCCTTCGAGACGTCGGGATCTTCGCGGGGCACGAGTCCGGTTTCCATGTACTCGACGACGGTCACGTCGGTGCCGATGCTGGCGTAGACATAGGCGAACTCGGTGCCGATGGCGCCGGCGCCGACGACGATCATGGACTTAGGTTGGGTCTCCAACGTCATCGCGCGGCGGTACTCGATCACTTTCTTGCCGTCGATCGGGAGGTTGGGTAGGGCACGCGCGCGGCCGCCGACCGCGAGGATGATGTTTTTGGCCTCGACGACGGACTTGTTTCCGTCGCCGTCGGTGACCTCAACCTTGGGCCCGGCCACGAGGCGCCCGGCGCCCATGATGACCTCGATTTTGTTCTTTCGCATGAGGAATTGTACCCCCTTCGACATCCCGTCGGCCACGCCGCGGCTGCGCTTTACCATAGCGTCCCAATCGGCGGCGGCTTCGCCGGCGATGGTGATGCCGTAGTCTGCGGCGTGCTGGATGTACTCGAACACCTGGGCGCTCTTGATGAGGGCTTTCGTGGGGATGCAGCCCCAGTTGAGGCAGATGCCCCCGAGGGACTCCCGCTCGACGACGGCTACTTTCATGCCCAGCTGGCTGGCGCGGATGGCGGCGACGTAGCCCCCGGGGCCCGTCCCGACGACGATCAGATCATATTGCATACGGGCGGCGAAGGTAGGTCGCCGTGGGTTTGGCGCAAACAAAAGACCCCGAAGACGTTCGAACGTCCTCGGGGGTCCCACTACTTACTGATACTCGTGCAAGGTGCATCCATGACGAATTTATCGCAAGCGACAATGTGTCACCGCCCCCCCCGCGGTACTCCCAAATCTTGGGTAATTGTGAGTCTCCAAGATGGCTTGTTGGGGGTCGGGAGTCGCACAATGCGGACACTTAGCCCAGGTGCCAAATCGACGGGAGCCCCTGGCGGGAAATTTTCCGGCACCGATCCGAGGATCCTGCCGTACTCCGCGAAGCCCGCCAAGCGGGGCGTGAGGGTAGCGAGCTGGTAGAAGGCCGCAATCGCTTGTCTGACAAAGGTTTGAGGCTCGGTCGAAAGACTGTCGTGAGAGAGGATAAATTCTTGCCGGAGGGTGTCGCAACCGCGCTGCGCGATGGCGAGGAGAAGGCCATTTGAGAACCCTACCGTCTCGTCGCTGGTCGCCCCGCGTAATCTGAAGTCGTGCGCCACGACCGTCGAGTCGGTGGCCTCAAAGATGGCGCGCGGCTCCCCGGCGAGGCACTCCCTAGCGGTCGCACCTCCATCGCAGCCCATGGACATGCCCGCGGCGAACGCGAGCGTAAGCGCCAGAGCGAGCGCGCAAGTAGGGGAGGGATTTGACATAAGTGCGGCGAAGATGGTGAGCCGCCTTTCGCCAAAACAAACCCCGCCGCCGAGCCCTTTCGCATGCCGTATGGAAACTCTGCAGAACAAGAATGTCGTCATCGTCGGCGCCACCGGCGGCATCGGCCGCGCCCTGGTGCCTATGATACAGAATAGCCGTGCCAACCTATACCTCACCGGTCGTGACGCCGCCGCACTGGCTGCGCTCGCGTACGAGTACAAGCTGTCCGCCGCGCGGACCTTCGTCCTGGACGTAACCCAGCACGAGGACGTTTTGGCGAAAGCCGCCGCGATCGAAGCCGCTACCGACGGCAAGGGCGTCGATATCCTCGTTAACGCTTCTGGGATCGGGATCATCAAGCCGCTGGAAAACTTGAGTTACGCGGACTTTTCGCTCTCCTTGGACGTCAACCTCAAAGGAGCGTTCAGCGTGCTACAGGGCTTTCTCCCGCCGATGAAAGCACGCAAGCGCGGGCTCGTCATTCACCTCCCTGGCGTCCTGGGCAAGACGCCGATGGCGGGCGCCGCCGCGTATGCCGCGAGCAAGTACGGCCTGAATGGAATGCTGAAGAGCGTGCGAGAGGAGCTGCGTCGGACCGACGTGAGGATCACCAATCTGTACCTCGGCGGCACGGACACCGCCTTCTGGGACGAGATTGACCTGCGGGTGCAGCGCGATAAGTTCGTGAGCGCGGAGGAGGCCGCGCGCGCCATCTGGTTCCTGTGCCAACAGCCCGACAGCGGGGTGGTGAGCGAGATGGTGCTGCAGCCGTTCAACCACCAGGCCATCTGATTGAACCGTGGCAGCCGCGACGTGCTTGCGTAAGGTTGACTTCCACGAATGAGCAATCCACTGATCGACGGCGCACCGGGCGACCTAGGCCTCCGCAACGTCCTCTCCCGCAGACTCCGCGAGCGCTTCGACCTCAACGACGACGCCGCCTACGAGGGGATGACACTGGAGAATGTCCGCGCGGGCATAAAATTTAAAGGTGCGAACTTGTGGATCCTAATGCTCGCGATCTTAATCTGCAGCATCGGCCTCAACGTCAACTCGACCGCCGTGATCATCGGCGCGATGTTGATCAGCCCACTGATGGGCCCGATCCTGGGCATCGGCTGCGGCATGGCGATCAGCGATTTCGATCTTTTGGTGGCTTCCGCCAAAAACTTAGGGATCGCCACGCTAGCCGCGGTGGTTGTGAGTGCGCTGTACTTTTTTGCCAGCCCACTCGAGGACGCGCAGAGCGAACTACTCGCACGCACCGCCCCAACCCTCTTCGACGTGTTGATCGCAACTTTCGGGGGCTTCGTCGGCATCATCGCGCTGTCGCGGCGCGAGAAGTCCAACGCCATCCCCGGTGTCGCCATCGCCACCGCGTTGATGCCGCCGATCTGTACGGCCGGCTACTCCATCGCCACCTACCAGTGGAAGTTTCTGGCGGGCTCGTTGTATCTGTATTTCATCAACCTGACCTTCATTGCCTTCGCGACCTTCGTGCTGGTACGATTCATGCGCTTCACTCAACACACCTTCGTCGACGAGAAGTCGGAGAAGCGTTCGAAGCGGTGGATATTCGTGATCGTGGCCCTCATCGCGGTGCCGAGCTTCTACACCGCGTACTCGACCGTCCAGAGATCGGTGTTGCAGCGACGGGCCGACCGCTACGTCGACGATCAATTCAGCATCCCCGGCACCCAGGTCATCGGGCAGAAGCTGATAGGTTTTAGCGAAAGCGATGGCCCGAGACTTACCTTGATGCTGCTCGGCAAGCCTATCGCCGAGACCGATGTCGAACTGAGACGCGAGAAGATGGCCGACTACGCACTGGACGGCATAACGCTGGACGTTGTGCAGTCCGGTGACCTCAGCGACGAGGAGTTAGGTTCCAACGCAGAACTAAGTGGTAACGTCGATTTCTCTGCGCTCTACCGCCAGACGCAGACCCACCTCAAGCAACAGCAATCGACCGTGACGCAGCTCCGCAATCAGCTGGCAGGTTTTGAGCTCGACTCCACCACCATGGTCAGGCTCACGGCCGAGAGCCGCGCCCTGTATCCGCAAGTCGCGCAAGTGAGCCTGGGCCACTTCAACACCGTCGATACATCGAGCGGTACGCCGGCCTGGGTGGTGAGACTCCGCACCGAGACCCCGCTCACGCCGGCGGACCTCAACCGCTACGGCCAGTGGATCAAGGAGCGGCAAAATCTTCCCAGTGTACTCGTGGTGCAGTAGCGGAGGCGAGCCGGAGGCTTACTTTGCCGGCATGCAGCAGTACCACGAGGCCCTGCGCCACATCATGGACCACGGCGTCGATCGCGGCGACCGTACCGGAACCGGGACGCGCTCGGTGTTCGGCTACCAAATGCGGTTCGACCTCAAGGCCGGCTTCCCGCTGGTCACCACGAAGAAGGTTCACTTCAAGAGTATCATCTACGAGCTGCTGTGGTTCCTCAGGGGCGACACGAATGTGCGCTACCTGCAGGAGCACGGCGTAAAGATCTGGGATGAATGGGCGGACGCCGACGGTGAGCTCGGGCCGGTGTACGGTAAACAGTGGCGGAGTTGGTCAGGGATGGATCGGGTCGGGGAGATCAAAATTATCGATCAGATCGCCGACGCCATTAACCAAATCCAGCACAACCCGGAGAGCCGCAGGATCATCGTCTCCGCCTGGAACCCGGTGGACGTGCCCGATATGGCGCTCGCGCCGTGCCACTGCATGTTCCAGTTTTACGTCGCCAACGATAAGCTGAGTTGCCAGCTCTACCAACGCTCGGCGGATGTGTTCCTGGGCGTCCCGTTCAACATCGCCAGCTACGCGCTCCTCACGCACATGGTGGCGCAGGTCTGCGGACTTGGGGTCGGCGACTTCATCCATACCTTCGGGGATCTTCACCTTTACAGTAATCACTTCGAGCAGGCGGAGCTCCAGCTTTCGCGAAAACCGTTTGACCTCCCACGGCTCTGCATCGAGGATCGCGGCCAGCCGATCGATGGGTTCGCCTTCGGGGACTTCGCCGTCGAAGATTACCGTGCCCACCCACACATCCGGGCGAAGGTGGCGGTGTAGGGTGTCGTACATTCGCGGCGGCTATCAAACAATTTGCGTGGAATTCGTCTAAATAGCCTACCAGGCCCCAAGCAGTGGACCTACCGTTAAACTGCTAGCCACGCCAACCATTACCTTTGCCAGACATCGACGTGACATTATGACGGCAGCTTACAGCACGCTCGTTCACCTTGCTTTACGTATCCCTCGCGCCATTTATGTGGCCGTAGTGGTATCGCTCGTGGGCGTTGGGACTCTCTCGGCTCAGGGGCCTTATCCGGACGACGCCGACGCGACGGTCGGCTCGACGCTCTTCCGCAATCAGTGTGCCTCCTGCCACGCCAAGAGCATGAAGGATAATCTCACCGGCCCGGCGCTCGGTGGGGTAGAGGAGCGGTGGAGCGATTATCCCCGCCAGGACCTCTATGCTTGGATCCGCAACTCGCAAGGGATGATCTCGCAGGGTCACCCCCGGGCGAAGGCACTCTGGGCAGAGTGGGGACCGACGGTGATGACCAATTTCCCGGCTTTAAAAGATGCCGAGATAGAGTCGATTCTACTTTACATCAACAACACCTATACTGGTGTCGGCGGGCCAGGTGAGCTCGTCGACGACAAGAAACCCGCCGGCGTCGAAACCGAGGCATCCTCGAATGTCTGGCTCTACGTGGGACTTCTAGCTATCCTCATCGTCCTTAGCTTCGTCCTGGCCCGCGTCATCGCCAACATGCGCTACATGCAGGCCGTGTCCGACGGCCGTGAGTACAAGCGCAAGACTCTCGTCGACACGCTTACCTCCCCGGCGCTGATTGCTTTCCTGGTTTTTGCAGCAATTGTGCTCGGCGGGTACACGACCGTCAACAAGGCCATCACGCTCGGTCGCCAGCAAGGTTATCAACCGACGCAACCGATCAAGTTTAGTCACTCTCTACACTCTGGGGAAAACAAGATCGCCTGCCAGTACTGCCACGACGGCGCTCGCCGGTCGAAGCACTCCGTCATCCCCGCGGCCAATACCTGTATGAATTGCCACAAGGCGATTAAGAAAGGGCCGCGGTGGGGCACGGCCGAGCTCACGAAGATCTATGCCTCCATTGGCTACGACCCGAAGGCTGATAAATACATTGACAATTACGAAGAGATGCCGCGCGCGGAGATCGAGCAGATCTACAAACAGTGGATCATGGACAACTACGCCGTTGACAACGGTGGCCTCGTCGGTGTCGAAGGCGAGCGCGTGGTGCAGGAACAGTGGGACGGCATAGTGGCAGCCCTCACCAACGAGGAGCACGGCGACGACCAAATCCCCGGGCCCATCGAGTGGCAGCGCATCCATAACCTCGCGGACCACGCCTACTTCAACCACGCACAGCACGTGGCCGTCGGTAAGCTCGAGTGCCAGACCTGCCATGGCCCCATCCAGGAGATGGAAGAAGTGTACCAGTACAGTCCGCTGTCAATGGGCTGGTGCATCAACTGCCACCGCCAGACCCCCGTACAATTCGAGGAGAATCCTTACTACAAGAGCTACGAGCAGTACCACAACGAACTCAACGCCGGGACCCGTCAGCAGGTCACGGTCGAGGAGATCGGCGGTATCGAGTGTCAGAAGTGCCACTACTAAGCCCCGCTTCCACTTTCAGATCCACCTTCCCCCTTTCGGGAAAACCACAGCTGCGTGACCGACACTAAGCAACCTTGGGTTGGCTTGAGCCAACTAAACGATCCGTCAGATTTCGCCACGCACGCCGTGCCCGAGATGCCCGCCAGTTCCTTGGTGGAGCAAATCGAGAACTCCGACGAGATCGACCTCAAGTCCAACCGCCGGGACTTCCTCAAGATGATGGGCTTCGGGCTCGGCGCCGCAACGGTGGCTGCCGCCTGCGAGATTCCCCGCAAGTACGCCGTGCCGTACGTCATCAAGCCCGACACGATCGTGCCTGGCGTGGCCAACTACTACGCTTCGAGCTTCGTGAACGGGAACGACTACTGCCCAATCTTGGTCAAGACCCGCGAAGGGCGCCCGATAAAGATTGAGGGCAACGGCTTCGCGACGGCTTTCGGGCTCGGCGCTGGGACGACCTCACGGGCGCAGGCCTCGGTACTCAGCCTGTACGACACTGAGCGCCTCGCCGGTCCAATCCGGATTACCCGCGGCATCGAGGAAGGGATGGCCCCATCTGTAGCGCGAGTGAGCTGGCCCGAGTTAGATCTCCTGGTCGAAAAGGAGATTCCAACCAGCTCCGCGGTCCGCATTGTGACGAGCACCGTGTTTAGCCCGACACTGAGCGCTGCCCTGGAGGCCTTCCGCGAGCGCTACCCGAACACACGTATCGTGAGTTATGACGCTGCTGGCACCTCAGCCCTCGTGCAGGTGCACCAACAGGCGATCGGACGTTCGGCTATCCCGGGATACGACTTCAGCAAGGCCGACGTCGTGATCGCGGTGGATTGCGACTTTCTCGGCACCTGGGTGTTTCCAAGTTTGTTCAATGAGCAGTACGGTCGGCGGCGCAAGGTGATCAATCAGGTTCGCCCGGCGATGAACCGCCACTATCAGATTGAGTCGACCATGTCGATGACCGGCTCGAATGCCGACCACCGTATCCGCGTCAAGCCGAGTCACATCGGTCAGGCAATTGTTGAGCTTCACAGCCAGGTAGCAATCCTCACCGGGGGCAGCTCGGCGGCGTCGTCCGGTTTGGAAGCTTCCGCCAAAACGGCTATCGCTACGGCTGCCAAGGATCTGGTGGCGGCACGGGGCGCTGCGCTGGTAGTAAGTGGGTCTAATAACGTCGCCGAGCAGCAACTCGTCGCCAATATCAATGCGATGATCGGGGCCTATGGCACGACGATCAGCACTGTTCGAACCATCAACCTCCGAGGTGGCATCGACCGCGACATGGCGACCCTCATCGCCGAGATGAACAGCGGCGCCGTCGGGACGGTCATCTTCACCGACTCCGTTAATCCCGCCTACGACTACCCAAACCGGGCGGCATTCGTGACCGCGCTGGCCAAGGTGCCACGGAAAATCTCGACCTCTACCACGCTCTCAGAAACAAGCATCCTCTGCGACTTCGTCGCGCCCGACAGCCACGTATTAGAAAGCTGGGGGGACGCCGAGCCGATTTCAGGCACGTACACCGTGATTCAACCCACGATCCACAGGCTATGGAATACGCGCCAGTTTGGCGAAAGCCTCTTGACCTGGGCCCAGAGCCCTGCGCTCGATCCTTCCGTCGAGCAGCCGTACCTCGGATTTATGCGGGAGCAGTGGCGAGAAGGCATCTTCTCACAGCAAACGGCGCTGGCAAGCTTTGATGCTTTTTGGGACCTTTCTCTCAGTAATGGCGTCGTGATTGGCCGCGTGACCGAGGGGGGGGTCGCTCCCTACGCACTCGGTAGCCTTATCGGGAGCGTCCGCGAGGCTCTGCCATTAGAAGTGATGGAGATTGCGTTTACGGAGTCCTTGACCATCGGCTCCGGGCAGTATGCCAACAATCCTTGGCTGCAGGAAGTGCCCGATGCGGTGACCCGGACGACGTGGGGCAACTATCTCCAGGTCCCAGTCGGCTACGAGGGCGGGAGACAGTACAACGTACTCAACAATCTCAACGAAGAGGAACTCAAGGGCAAAACGGATTACGTATCGATTAAAGTCAACGACCATGAGGCAGAGGTGCCGTGCGTGATCCAGTTTGGGATGGCGCCGAACACTGTCGCCATCAGTGTTGGTTACGGCCGTCTCATTGTCGGGAAGGCTGGGATCAATGTCGGCGTAGACCTGACTGGTTTTCTTGCGATCGATCCGCAGGGCAACCGCCAGACCTACGCTACGGGCGTGGAGGTGAGCGAGGCGCTATGGACGGACGACCGGTTCGCTATCGTGCAGTACCACCACACGATGGGCGTGTCCGGTTACGATGGGGAGGAGCCGGTAATGGTAGACGAGGAGCGTACAATCTTTAATGGCTACGGGGGTATAGCCGATGGCTACCGCGGCAACCTGACGGAGCGTTCCATTATCCGCAGCGCCGATCTCTCGGAGTTGCCCGAGTTTACGAGCGAACTCGTTGAGGAGCGGACTGAATTCCAGAAACTCAACAGCCACTCCCTCTATGAGGGCCACGAAGACGCTTACCTCCTCGGCCACCACTGGGGGATGTATGTCGACCTTAATTCTTGTACCGGATGCCAGGCCTGCGTGGTGGCCTGTATCGCGGAGAACAACACCCCCGTGGTCGGGAAGAACGAAGTGGCGCGCCACCACGAGATGACTTGGTTGCGGATCGACCGCTATTACTACGGCGATGTTGACAATCCACAGGTCGTCTACCAGCCGATGATGTGCCAGCACTGTGATAACGCGCCGTGCGAAAACGTTTGCCCGGTTGCGGCCACGAACCACAGCTCGGAGGGCCTTAATCAGATGACCTATAACCGCTGTATCGGGACGCGGTATTGCGCAAACAACTGTCCCTATAAGGTCCGCCGCTTCAACTGGTTCGATTACACCACGGCCGACCTTTTCATCGGCAACGAACCCGGTTTGAACGAGGGCGACGTCATCATCCCCATAGGCGGGGAAATGCCGTTCGGCGCGGACAGTCTGACGCGGATGGTCTTAAATCCCGACGTCACTGTGCGTAGCCGTGGCGTGATCGAGAAGTGCTCCTTTTGCGTACAACGCATCCAGGCGGGTAAGCTCAGCGCCAAGACCGAGGGCCGCCGCCTCCGCGACGCCGACGTCAAGACCGCCTGCCAGACTGCCTGCCCCACGGGGGCCATCACTTTCGGCGATCGCAATAATCCCGAGGGCGAGCTTATGAAAGTCTGGAACGCCCCGATCAACTACCTCGTCTTGGAAGAGGTCAACGTTGCCCCTTCGGTGATGTACTCCGCCAAGATCCATAACCGTAACCCCGAGCTCATTCCCGCCATCGAGAAAGTATTCGAGCGAGAGGTGGCAGGTCTGTCCTAAGCCCCCCCGACCGCATAGACCGCACTAACCTCGCGATAATTAACACCTTATGAGTGCACCGATATCGGCCTTACGTGAGCCGCTCATCCTAGGTCACAAGACCTACCACGACATCACGGAAGACATCTGCGCCCCAACTGAGACCACACCGAACCTAGCGTGGATGACGGCTTTCGTCCTCTCCGTAGCTCTTCTCGGACTTTACGGCTTTTGTGTCGTGGTCGTGGTGTGGTTCGGGATCGGTACCTGGGACCTCAACCGCACCATTGGTTGGGGCTGGGACATTACCAATTTCGTGTGGTGGGTAGGGATCGGCCACGCCGGTACGCTAATCTCAGCCATTCTCCTGCTGTTCCGGCAGAAGTGGCGGACGGGTGTGAACCGCGCGGCCGAGGCCATGACGATCTTCGCCGTGGTATGCGCCGGGCAGTTTCCCCTGATTCATATGGGGCGGCAGTGGCTAGCCTTCTTTATTTTCCCATATCCTAATACACGGGGACCGCTCTGGGTCAACTTCAACTCTCCCTTGCTCTGGGACGTGTTCGCAATCTCGACCTACCTCACGGTATCGCTACTGTTCTGGTATCTCGGTCTCGTGCCGGACTTCGCTACAGTCCGCGATCGCTCGAAGGGTCTAAGGCGCAAGATTTACAACATCCTATGCTTCGGGTGGACCGGGGCTGCCAAGCACTGGCAGCGGTGGGAGTCGATGGCCCTCGTGCTCGCAGGCCTGTCGACGCCGCTCGTCCTCTCGGTACACACGATCGTAAGCTTCGACTTCGCCACTTCGGTGATTCCGGGATGGCACACCACCATCTTCCCGCCTTACTTCGTGGCCGGTGCCATCTTCTCGGGGTTCGCTATGGTGCTCACGCTGATGCTCATCGCCCGGAAGGTGCTCAATCTGGAGCAGTACATTACGATCGCTCACATCGAATCCATGAATAAGGTAATCCTGCTCACGGGGTCGATCGTGGGTGTGGCTTATCTTACGGAGCTATTTGTGGCCTGGTACTCCGGCTACGTCTACGAGCAGTTTGCCTTCTACAACCGTGCGCTCGGACCTTACTATTGGAGCTACCTCGGGATGATGGCCTGTAACGTAATCTCGCCTCAGTTCTTCTGGAGCAAGAACTTGCGCCGCAACATCACCTTCACCTTCTTCATGTCGATCTTCATCAACATCGGCATGTGGTTCGAGCGCTTCGTAATCATCGGCACGACTCTGGCCCGGGATTACTTGCCTTCAAGCTGGAGCTACTACGTACCGACCTGGATCGAGATCGGGATTTTCGTCGGCACGATCGGGCTGTTTTTTACACTCTTCCTGCTCTTCACTCGCGTCGCCCCCGTGATCGCTATCGCCGAGATTAAGAGCATCCTCAAGACGGCCGGCGACCAGTACACTGGACCGAACGCCACGAAGGTTCCCCGTAACGCAATCACCGAACCGCAACTCGATACCACCGAGCTCGGCCAAGTCGGCTTCCCCGCCCAATAACTATGGCAGACACCCGCACCAACGTCTACGGTGACGTCCCGACGGCACCGGAGCAGCATACCGACTACTCCGAGCGAAACGCTGGGATTCCCATTGTCTACGGATTGTACGACGACGAGGTCAAGCTCATTGAGGCCGTCCGGGCCGCGCGCGCGCAACACCTCGATATCCATGACGTCTTCACCCCCTTTCCCGTACACGGGCTCGATCCGGTGTTGGGCCTGCAGGAGAGCCGCCTGCACATCGGTGGGTTTTTCTACGGCGCTTGCGGTACGCTGCTAGCGTTCGGCTTTATGACCTGGGTGTTCACCCGTGACTGGCCTATCATCTTCGGTGGCAAACCGTATTTCAGTGCTCCGGCCTTCATCCCGATCACCTTCGAGCTTACGGTGCTCTTCTCGGCCATCGGAATGGTCCTGAGCTTCTATCTCATTAATGGCCTCGGGCCGGGCGCGGCTGAGGAAAACATCGACGACCGCATCACGGACGACATGTTTTGCCTCGCGTTCAGCGCCAACGGCATCTCCGCCGCGGATCGCGACCAATACGCCGAGTTCTTCCGCCTCACAGGTGCTGCAGAGACGAGCGCCAAAATCCTTTAATCATGCGACCACAACTGCAAATCTCGCTGGCCATCGGTACGATCATGCTCACGGTGGCGTGTTCGTCGCCGGGCGAGAACGAAACGGGCTCCGAGTACATGCCAGACATGGCGCACTCGATCGCATACGAGGCAAACGTCTACTTTGACTACTACTATAACCAGTGGGACAGCGCGAGTGTAAAATCCCGTTACGAACTAGCTCAACCTGGTTTGCCGGTCAACGGCACGATTCCCCGTGGCTACGCCGGGTTCTATCTTACCGATCGCAACGCTTCAGCGGGCAACATGAACGCCAGCCAGCTTCGCCAAATCCGTGAGTTCTACGGGATCAACAGCCTCCAGGCGATCTCGACCCCGATGAACGGGATGGCACCCTACTACTACTATGACACCGAGGCCGATCGCACGCGCGCCACTAACGACCTCGTGACCAACCCTTTTCCGATTACGGCAGACGGCCTTAAGCGCGGCCAGGAGCTGTATGAGACGTTTTGCGGCATATGCCACGGCAACGACGGCGGCGGCAACGGTTGGATCTACGAGAACGGGGCGTACCCTGCGGCACCTCGTAATTTCCTGGATCAAGCCTGGGTAGATACCTCGGCGGGCGTCTACTATCACGCCGTCATGTACGGGAAGAACGTCATGGGCGCCTATAAGGACAAGGTCTCTTACGAGGAGCGTTACCAAGTCATCCACTACATCCGTGCACTACAAGCCAAGTGGGCCAAGAAGCAGTACGATCAGGACGGCAACAATCTCGTCCCACGTGAGGCTATCGCCGGGGTTAACGCAACTCAGTACGTGCAACTCCTGGAGACCTTTAGCCGCGAGCCAACCGATTACGAGAGTTCGGAGAGTACCGAACCCCGCGTCGTCCCCGGAGGTGCCGAAGGCGGCGGAGTCCCCGGTGAGACGCCTAACTCTCAGGATACTACCGGCACGTTAGGCACGAGTCCCCGAATCGGAAGCAACGGAAAGCCCGCGACCAAAAAGGTCGGACGATAGCAGGCTCTCTGGACTGTGTACTGTCTGTCTGAGACTTTCGTCAAAACCCTTTACTAGCTGTAAGCAAGATCCATGGCCGATTTACTGATCCACTCAGACCAGGAGCATCTGGACGTGGGACCCGCTCGATTCGTATTGAGCTCTGGCATTCGCAACCTGCTGCTCGGCGGTGTAGCGTTAGGTGTGTTGTGCCTAGCGCTATCCTTGATTTTTGATGCAGAGGGCAGCCACCAAGCTCGTTTTTGGTCGAATTGGTTACACAACAGCGTGTTCTTCCTAGGAGTCGCGTTCATGTCGCTCTTCCTGCTTGCGGCAAAAGTCCTCATGTACTCAGGGTGGCACACGGTATTTAAGAGAGTCTGGGAAGCATATGCTGAATTCCTGCCGTGGGCTCTGGTTTTGCTCGTCCCGGTCGTCGTAGGCGTGTGGTTCGACTGGCATCACATCTACCACTGGGCCGACGCGCAAGCGGTGGCGGAGGATCGGTTACTCCAAAGCAAATCCTCCTTCCTCAATGCCTGGTGGTATACGGGGGCGGCCCTTCTGATCGGGGCGATATGGTACTTTGCGTTCGCCGTCCGGATGCGGAAGACTTCTCTGGAGGAGGACGCCCGCGGGACAAAAGACTTCGTACAACATCGTCGGAACCGCGTGACAGCGGGTATTTTCCTCCCGGTTGCCGCCTTTAGCTCGGCGTTCGTCATCTGGCAGCTCGTCATGAGCGTAGATGCGCACTGGTACTCGACCCTGTACGCGTGGTACGCTACAGCGTCCTGGCTCGTCGCAACGATAGGACTCACAATTATCCTGCTAATCTTTCTTAAGACCGTGGGCTACTTTGGGCAGGTGACCGCCGATCACCTTCACGACCTCGGTAAGTACATGTTCGCCTTTAGCATCTTTTGGACTTATCTCTGGTTCAGCCAATTTATGCTCATCTGGTATGGCAACGTCGGGGAGGAGACCGTCTACTTCCAGACGCGCATGTCGGAGTTCCCGATTCTGTTTTGGGCTAATCTAGCGCTCAACTTTATCCTCCCATTCTTCGTCCTCATGCCGAATATCACCAAGCGTAAGTATGGCCCGCTGGCGTTCGTCGCGATTATGGTGGTGTTCGGGCACTGGCTCGACTACTTCCAAATGCTCAAGCCAGGAATTCTCGAGACCACGGTGCACGCCATGCACGGCGGAGACGGAGGCCACGCCAACGCCGCCGAAATCGGTGAGCAACACACAGGGACGTCGACCGACGAGTACACGGGGGGCAGTGCGCTCTCTTCGGCGGCTGGCATGACGGGCATGGATGGCGAACAAGATGATGCGGCGCTTACCCTGGAAGCCAGGGACGGCATCACGGATGCTAATTCCTCAGTGGCTGATCCGCTTATGCTAGACTCCTCGGGTCGGGTTTTGGCGCAAGCCGAACAAGCCCACGGCGAAGACCACTTGGGGGAAGACATAGGTGGTGGACGAACTGCGACTGAAGGAATTGCGACCAACAGCGCTGCGGAGGCTGATTACGATCTGGAAGACAATCACGTCGACCTAGGCAAGGCTGCAGCGGTGGTCGGCGACGGAAGTCGGGTCGGTACTGATGTCCTTGGCGATGAGCACGTAGTGGATGAGGTCATCCAAGGAGGTGAGCACGGGGAGGCTGTGGTGATGGCGGGGTATACGATTCCCGGCCTCATCGAGATTGGGACCTTTATAGGTTTTCTCTCTCTGTTCTTCTTCATTACGTTGACGGCCTTGACCAAAGCGGACCTCGTGCCGTACAACGACCCCTACATCGAGGAGTCGCTCCACCACCACGTCTAAACTGTGTAGAATCAGTCTAGACAGGGTCAAGTCCGGCAACCTCACTCTGTTGCGGTAGTTATCCTTAATATCTTTACTACCAGGATCAAAGCCTGCTGAATGACCATCCTCATCGTCCTCATCTGCCTCGCGATGCTCGCCATAATTGTGGTGCAGATCTCGCGCGTCCGCGAACTCTCCGCCGCCATCCGTGGCGAGGACCAGGCCGCTCGCCGCCGCACCGATCGTAACGGAGTTGGGTTCCTGGCGTTCTTAATCGCCTTCCTCGTGCTCACGATCGGCTCGGCGCTCTACTATCGCGACAGCATCATAGGGTACGGGCCGTGGGACTCTGCCAGCGAGCACGGTGGACTGATCGACTCGATGATCAACCAGACCCTGTTCTTCACGGGCATTGTCTTCGTGGCTACGCACATCGCCCTTTTTTACTTCGCTTACAAGTACCGCGAGACCGCCCGTAAGAAAGCTGCCTACATCAGCCACGACAATAAGCTCGAGATTATCTGGACGGCGATCCCTACCGTGGTTATGACTTATCTCGTGGTCGGTGGATTGGACACGTGGAACCAGGTCACGGCAGACGTCCCGGAGTTTATCAACGAGCAGCCAGCCCAAATCGGCGTCAACTACAACGAGATCGAGGCGACCGGCTATCAGTTCGCCTGGGACATCCGCTACCCGGGTGCAGACCACCTACTAGGGACGAAGAACTTTCGTCTAATCTCTTCGAGCAACTCACTCGGCCAGGACTGGGAGGATACGAAGAACCACGACGACTTTATCGCTTCGGAGATTGTGCTCCCGGTCAATGTGCCGGTGAGGGTGCGGATCACGTCTAAGGATGTGTTGCACGACTTTTACATGCCCCACTTTACCGTGAAGATGGACGCGGTCCCCGGGATGCCTACGTATTTCGTGTTCACGCCGATCATTACGACCGACAGCATGCGTAATCGCCTGCGCAATGAGCCTGCTTACCAGGTGCCCTACGACGAGACCGACCCTGAGGCCGGAATGCGGTGGGAGCTGTTCAACTTCGAGTTGGCGTGCGCCGAGCTGTGTGGTACGGGGCACTTCTCGATGAAGAAGATCGTGCGCATCGTCGAGCAGGCGGAGTACGACGACTGGCGCAAAGAGCAGCAATCGACCTACCTCGCTAGTGTCCGCAACACCGATGAAGATCCATTCAAAGGCAGGCCCGTCCAGGTGGAGCTAGACCTTCAGAGAAGAACGTTGGTTTCTAACCTCACGAATGCTGTCAGTGCCGTGGACTCGGCCGATCTCGTCGTGCGACTCGACAATGTCACTTTCGAGACGGCCAGTGCAGCCCTGCTGCCGGTTTCAAGTTTCGAGCTCGAGAACGTGGTTGGAGTTTTGCAACAAAACCCTACCATGATGTTTGAGATTGTAGCGCATACGGACAACGTGGGTGACTCTGGTACCAACCGTATCTTGAGTCAGTCTAGGGCCCAGGCAGTGGCGGATTACTTACGTAAAAAGGGCATACCCGCCAGCCGGATCTCTAACGTTCGTGGTTACGGTGACTCTAAGCCAGTCGGAGACAACCTCACTGAGGAAGGCCGTGCGCAGAATCGCCGCACCGAACTCGTCGTCGTCCCAGCAAGGCCCATTGGTGCTACTACTCAGGAACTTTAATACATACATATCATGCAAACGTTAATCACGCGACCACAGAACGAGCAGGTTTTCATAGAGCAGGATGGCTACGAAGACCACTTCCACGAGCACCACGAGGAAGATAAATACCGCTCTTCGTTTATCACTAAGTACATCTTCTCGATGGACCACAAGGTCATCGCGAAGCAGTTCCTCATCACCGGTATGTTTTGGGCGATCATCGGTGCAGCGATGTCGCTCATCTTCCGCCTGCAGCTCGGCTTCCCGGCGGAGGACATCAGCTTCCTCGAGCCTTTCCTCGGTAAGTGGATCACGGTAAACGCTGAGGGTACGGGCAAGCTCTCCTCGGAGTTCTACTACGCGATGGTGACGATGCACGGTACGATCCTCGTGTTTTTCGTACTCACCGCAGGTCTTTCGGGGACGTTCTCTAACCTTTTGATCCCTCTCCAGCTCGGCGCGCGCGACATGGCGTCGCCATTGCTCAACATGTTGTCCTATTGGTTTTTCTTCCTGTCTGGGGCAGTTATGTTTTCGAGCCTTTTCCTTTCCACCGGGCCGTTCTCCGGCGGGTGGACGGCCTACCCCCCGCTGTCGGCACTACCGCAGGCGAGTACGGGTTCCGGTGCTGGGATGACACTCTGGTTGGTGAGCCTGGCGCTCTTCGTGGTCTCGGTACTCCTGGGTGGTATCAACTACGTGACCACGGTGCTCAACCTGCGTACGAAAGGTATGAGCATGTGGCGTATGCCGCTGACGATCTGGGCGTTCTTCGTAACGGCCATGATCGGTCTGCTCAGCTTCCCCGTTCTACTCTCCGGATTCCTGTTGTTGATGTTTGATCGGGGTATGGGGACGAGCTTTTACCTCAGCGAAATCTTCATCGGCGGTCAGGCACTCGACCACGTCGGCGGTAGTCCTCTGCTGTATCAGCACCTGTTTTGGTTCCTTGGTCACCCAGAAGTCTACATCATCATTTTGCCGGCTATGGGTATTGTTTCCGAGGTTCTCTCGGTCAACAGCCGCAAGCCAATCTTCGGATATAAGGCGATGGTTTACTCCATACTCGCGATCGCCTTCCTAAGTTTCATCGTGTGGGCGCACCACATGTTTATGTCGGGAGTCAATCCATTCATTAGCAATTTCTTTGTGATCTTCACGCTGATCATCGCAGTACCCAGTGCGGTAAAGGTGTTCAACTGGATCTCTACCCTATATAAGGGACGGGTGCGGTTTACCTCCGCCAACCTGTTTGCTATTGGATTCGTGTCGATGTTTATCTCCGGTGGCCTTACGGGAATTTGGCTAGGCAACTCGGCTATCGACATCCGGATGCACGACACTTACTTTGTTGTTGCTCACTTCCACATCGTCATGGGCGTCGCAGCGTTCTTCGGGATGTACGCCGGGGTCTACCACTGGTTCCCGAAGATGTTCGGCCGCTTCATGAATGAGACCATGGGCAAGATCCACTTCTGGGGTACGATCATTAGCGCCTATGCGATCTTCTGGCCGATGCACTACCTCGGCATGGCAGGCGTTCCGCGTCGATACTACTCTTTCGAGACCTTCGACTTCACCAATCAGTTTGGTGCGATGAACGCTTTCATCACCATTGGAGCCTTCGTCTCTTTCTCCTTCCAGATGTTGATGGTCATCAACTTCTTTTGGAGCATTTACAAAGGGAAGAAGATGACGACTCGCAACCCGTACAATGCCAATACACTTGAGTGGACTACGCCCATCGAGGGAATCCACGGTAACTGGCCAGGTAAGATTCCAACCGTTCACCGGTGGGCGTACGACTACGGCAAGTTCGGTGAGGACAGTATCCCGCAGTATATCCCGGTTTCCGACGCTGAGCGCGAGGCAGACAAGGCGATGGTCCACTAGCATTTCCCGTGAGCCATCAGCCACGAAGCGGGCGCCGTCAACGCACGGCGCCCGCTTTCTTTTAAGCCACCTACTTCCACATGCAGGAACGTGATCACACAAGCGCCGAAGTTGCAATCGCTCACGATGAGTTGAGTAACTCCGTGGTCGGTGACCTCCTGACGCTCACGAAATTCAGGCTCTCGGCCACCGTAGTCCTGTCTGCGGGACTAGCGTACTTGATCGCTGCTCCTAGCATCATATGGCCTGAGCTACTCGCAGTTGTAGGCGGAGGTTTCGCGACGACGATGGCGGCCAACGTATTGAATCAAGTCGTAGAGCGCGACCACGACCAACTCATGACGCGGACGATGAATCGTCCACTCGCTACCGGTAGAATGTCGGTTTCTCGCGCGGTCCTCATCGCCGGGCTATTAAGCGTGACCGGCATGATAGCATTAGGGACGCTCCATCCACTTGCTGCTTTACTCGGCATGATCGCCTTGCTTAGCTATGCATTCATCTATACGCCACTCAAGAGAATATCGGTCGCCGCGGTCTTCGTCGGCACTATCCCCGGAGCCATCCCTGCGCTGATCGGCACGATTGCCGCAGAGGGTCATCTCACTTCTCTGGGCTGGTCACTCTTTGCAATTCAGGTGCTTTGGCAGATCCCCCACTTCTGGGCGATCGGCTGGCTCGGTTTCGATGATTACCAAAGGGCTGGGTTTAAGCTTTTGCCCGAGACTGAGGAAGGGGAGCGCGACCCTGGTACCGGAATCCAGTCTGCATTTTACGGTTTGTTGTTAGCAGGATTGGTTTGGTGGCCCTTTGCGCTAGGAGGATTCAGTGTTTTGGCGGCAGCCCTCAGCTGCGTATTGGGGCTCGCGTATGCCTACTTTGGGCTACAGCTTTACCGCCACGGTGATCGGCCCGCTGCCTTGCATTTAATGTTCTTCTCATTGGCTTACCTCCCCCTGGTCTTCGGCTTCGGGTGGCTCCTCTAGCACTATGGCAACGATCGCACTGTCCCGCAACAAAATGCACCCAATGCAACTTGGGCTGCTCATCGCCTGCGGGAGTATCTTGATGATGTTCGCCGCGCTCACGAGTGCATACATTGTCCGCCAGGAGGCGGGCAACTGGTTGGAGTTCCCACTACCGAGCCTGTTTTACGTAAGTGCCGGTATCCTGATGGCCAGCTCCCTGACGATACAGCTGGCCTTCCTGGCTTTCAGACGAGAGTCGGCGCTCGCATATCGCACCCTGTTGTCGCTCACGGCCGTACTTGGGCTGGCGTTTGTGATCGTGCAGTACCAGGCATGGCAGGTGATGTACGCTGCGGGTCTTCAGTTGAGCGGCAATCCCGCCCCGGCCTTCGTCTATGTACTTAGCGGATTACACGCCGCGCATATCCTCGGCGGGTTGGTCGCACTCGCCGTAGCTTTGATCCACTGTTTCAAGCTGCCGGTCGCCGCCGCGCCACACCGCGTGGTACGCTTGAGGCTCACGCTGACTTACTGGCATTTCATGGATTTCCTTTGGATTTATCTGCTGGTCTTCCTTGCTTTGCAGCGCTGATCCCGACTCGGGCTAGCCCAATTTTGCGACGCTTATGTCTACACTAATAGATAACTCCCACCAAACCGTTGACCACTCGGGGGAGAAGGCCACCTGGGACGGAGCAGGTAAGCCGTTCCGCGTGGGGTACGGCAAGCTGATGATGTGGTACTTCCTCGTCTCGGACGCCTTTACGTTCGCGGGTTTCCTCATCGCCTACGGCGCGTTGCGATTCAGTATGCCCGCGTGGCCCGTTCCAGACTTCGTCTTCCGGACCCTTCCCTTCGGCCTTCAGGAATATTTCCCGGGCGACATCGCCCCACTGATTTTCGTGACGATCATGTCCTTCGTCCTCATCGTGAGTTCGGTGACGATGGTGCGCGCGGTTCAGGAAGGCGAGCGCGAGAACAAGAGCGGTGTCGTGAAGTGGATGCTGCTCACGGTGCTGGGAGGCGCCACCTTCCTCGGGTGCCAGGCGTGGGAGTGGTCTAACCTCATTGGTCACGAGCACATGTCGCTAACGACTAATCCCTTCGGCACCCACCTCAGCGATGGCTACTACTTAGAAGACGCCGACGGAGTAGCCTACGGGAGCACAGAGGAAGGTCAGCGCTTCGAGGCCGGCGATAGCTACATCATCCACAAGCACGACGGGGAGTGGCAACCGCGCGCTCTCGTTAACGAAGGCCAGCGACCGGCGGCGAACGGGGCGCCCATGCGGGAGTCATTCGGGCCTAAGGCCTTCGGGGCACTGTTCTTCTTCATCACCGGCTTCCATGGATTCCACGTCTTCTCGGGACTCGTGATACTCACGATCATCGCGCTCAACTCAGCCTCCGGACAGTACGCAGCCCGGCGTAACGGTTACGAAATGGTCGAGAAGGTCGGGCTCTACTGGCACTTCGTTGACCTAGTATGGGTGTTCGTGTTTCTTGTGTTCTACCTTCTGTAGGCTTACGTTCGTGGCTTGACCACTGTTTGTGCGGCTTTCGCCAAAACTCCTTACTCAGACTTCACAATCAACTATTATGGCCGGTCACATGACTTACGAGGAGAGCAAGCGCTTCGTGTTCCGGGGCCTCGGCCTCCTCGCGGCAATCACGCTCGTCGAGGTATTTTTCTCGCTGGCGTCCAAGGGATTCATCCCGGGATTGCGCTGGATGGACGGCGTGTCGTGGATCCCTTACCTCGTCGGGGCCTTACTCATCGGCTTCTCGCTGTACAAGGCGCACTTCATCGTGTTCGACTTCATGCACATGCGGAGTGAGGTACAAGGGTTATCGTTAACCGTCCTGATGCCGATGCTTTTGCTGGTGTGGGCCGTCATCGCTTTCTTCCAGGAGGGTAATTTCTGGGGTGAGCGCAGGGCTGTCGTGCAGCGCTTCAATGAGCT
Source organism: Saprospiraceae bacterium (assembly GCA_041744755.1). GTDB lineage: Bacteria > Bacteroidota > Bacteroidia > Chitinophagales > Saprospiraceae > CALDTK01. The sequence goes on along the minus strand of JBGTKC010000075.1, from coordinate 38,898 downwards.
CCCTGCTCAGGCAGCGCCTACCGTGTCTCCACTCGAGCAGGGGAGTACCATCGAGATCAAACCGGCGGATGGAGAGCTGCTCGACGACGGTGAAGGTGTTGGGAGCTACGATGTCGACCAGTAGTTGAAACAGCATTAATAGAAGCTTACTCAGTTGTGGACATCCATGACGCCATTCAGTAGTTGCTACTTACGTGAATCCGTCTCCACCGCCGAAGCGTCCCTTCATCCAGCTCTTGCTCCTGGGCTTTCTACTTGTCGTGTTCCCGCTCGGTAGCTTCCTGTATTTGCGCGCTGGCTGGAACTACCAGCTCGACTCCTGGAACGAGATCGAGCCACTGGGACCAATTACCGACTTGGTGCGCTACAGTCGTCCCGATAGCACGATCGATGTAGTTTTTTTAGCACCTCAGACTCGTAACGACAGTACTGCTCTCGCGATTCGGGAGATCCACCGCGCTTTCGACGACAATCCGGCTATACGTTTCGTAGCACTCGGCTCGCCCGATGTCTTCGTCTTCGACGACCCAAGCCAACTCGCGAGAGTGGAATTGCCCGCCGCGGAGCTCGAGCGCCTCTCCAGAACCACTATCTATACCCAGGCCTGCGCGTCGATCCCCTTAAACCAGCGTGCGTACGTAGTCGACGGCGCAGGACAAGTCCGCCGCTGCTACAACCTCCACCGCGGGAAGGAAGCTGCGCGATTGGTGGAACAGGTCGCACTCCTGATGCCGCGACCCAAGACTGAAGACGTTATCCTCGAACGCAAGACCGAACTTTGATGTCGATACCCGCGGGCTACCCCGATATCCTCGAGCGTCGCCCAGCCCTCGCGAAACGTATGAATCGCTATGCTTGGGGTATATCGATCTTCATAACCGTAGCCGTCGTTGGGATGCGGTACGTTAAGATACCTCTGCCTGCTGGGGTAGATTTCCTCTGGCTCCCCCCGGTGTATTCTGTGCTCAACGCCCTTGCGGGTGTGTGCCTGCTCTTTAGCCTCTACTTCATCTTAAAGAAGCGCGTAAGGGCGCATCGTGCGGCCAACCTACTCGCGCTGGGTCTGTCTGTACTCTTCATACTCGGCTACGTGTTGTACCACATCACGACGGAGCCGACGAGCTACGGCGGCGAGGGCACGTCTCGTACGATCTACCTCGTGCTACTCGCGACCCATGTCGCGCTAGCGGCCATTAGCTTACCATTGATCCTGTTTACGTTCGTGCGCTCCTACACCGGGCTAATTCCGGAGCACAAACGCATGGCTCGGTGGGTGTACCCGATCTGGCTCTACGTCTGCATCACGGGACCGATCTGCTACCTAATGTTGCGCCCGTATTACCCAGCTTGACAACTTGGCTTTCGTGGGTAGGTTAGCTTTATACCATGGTACGCACAACCCTCCTTCGCTTCAGTCTGATACTCGTTTTGGCGACAGCCGCTTCGTTTACTCTCTCGGCGCAGTGCCCGATGTGTAAGCTCAGTGCTGAGACCAATCTCCAGCACGGCGGCACCGCTGGACAGGGACTTAACAAAGGCATTTTGTACCTTTTCGCTACCCCTTACCTCATCATCGGTGGATTAGGATACTTCTGGTACCGCAATCGCAACAGACAGAAAGGAGATGAGTCAGCGATCGATATGCCTACGGAGGCTCAGCTAAACTAAGGTTTCCTTTGCCGTGCGCCAACAACTATAAGCGAGCAAGCAGGCTGCGCTAATTAACATGAGGCCTCCGATCGGCGCGATGGCCCCTAACCAACTGGCAGATTCGAGACCGACGATCCCTCGGACTGAAACGAGGTATACGCTTCCGCAAAACACAATCGAGCCCCACCCCCAACAGCGTTGTGCCCAGCCTAAGGCTCGCGGCGTGGGTGAATCGCGTAGCTGGAGGCGCATCAGCACTAAGCAAAACAAGACGAAGCAACTGTAAAAGTGGTAGCGGCTAGCCGTCTCGAATGCACCCAGACGCTCAGGCGGAAGCAAATCTCTAAGGCCGTGAGCCCCGAACGCGCCGAGTAGAATCGCGAAAGCCAGCGACCCCGATGCAATGGTAGCCAAGCGCCACGCTGCGCGAAGATTAGTCGGGGAGGTGCCAGTCGATGGGGGTGGTGCCATGTTGCTCCAAGTAAGTATTCGCCTGCGAAAAGGGTTGGCTCCCGAAGAAGGCGCCGCGCGCTAGCGGGCTCGGGTGAGCGGCCTCGAGGATGAGGTGTTTGCTCGCATCAACAAGTTCGGCCTTAGCGTGCGCACTTTTGCCCCAGAGTAAGAATGCGACATGCTCTCGCTCCCGGCTGATCGTCGCTATCACCGCGTCGGTGAACCTCTCCCACCCGAGCTTGTGGTGAGACTTAGGTGCGTTTTGCCGCACGGTGAGAATGCTGTTGAGGAGCAGGACACCCTGCTCGGCCCAGGCACTAAGGTCGCCGTGTTTTGCGATCGGGACTTGGAGATCGGTATTAAGCTCCTTGTAGATATTGAGGAGACTCGGCGGTCGGCGCTGGCCTTTGGGTACGCTGAAGCTCAAACCCATGGCTTCGCCCGGATTGTGATACGGGTCTTGTCCTAGGATAATGGCTTTCACCTCCGCGAGGGGAGTTTTGGCGAACGCCGCAAAAATCAGCCGACCCGGAGGGTATACCGTGCTACCTGAGGCGATGTCGGACTTGAGCCCCGCGATTAGCTCATGAAAGTAGGGCTTGCGGAACTCACTTTGGAGAGCCTCCTTCCAACTATCTTCAATGCTGACGTCGACGGGTTCTAGTTCGGGGCCTTGGGGCAGAAGGGTAGGTTGGGTAGGCATACTCCTGCCAACACTCTGTTGGCGGCTTTGTGCATTCGGCAACTAATTCGGGGGCCGGGTGACCGCGGCAGGAATCGAACCTGCGACCGGCTGATTAGAAGTCAGCTGCTCTATCCCCTGAGCTACGCGGCCGAGTACCGCAAAGTTAGCCCCCAGCATACAATCAGTTGCCGTATTTCTGGATCGCCTCACGGATGCGCTCCCGGCGATTCTCGGGCGAGGGGTGCGTACTCGAGAACTCTGGCTGGCGGCTTCCCCCCGAAGCATCTTCGAGAATATCCATGACGCCTATAAGAGCCTCCGGTTGGTAGCCCGCCTCCGACATAAACCGCACACCGAGCGCGTCACTCTCCAGCTCCTGTTCTCGGCCATACTTCATCGAGACAACATTCGCGATAACGGCCGCCATCTGTCCTCCGCCCTGGCTCCCGCTCGCTAATACGGCGGCACCCGTAAGTCCCTGTGTGAGCATCTGCTGTGAGATCCGCTCCGCGCTGTGGCGCGCGACCACGTGTCCGATCTCGTGTCCTAGGACCCCCGCCAGCTGGTCCTTGTCCTGGAGGCGCGTGTACAGCGCTCGCGTAATGAAGACCTGTCCGCCGGGTAGTGCGAAGGCGTTGACCGTATTCGGGTCGCGGAGGAGGTGGAACTCGTAAGGGTACGGGGTAGTCTTCGCGATGCTTTCGCGAACGAGGCTCTCTCCCACCTGATCGACCAGCGCCTGGTCAGCTTCACTCGGGTCTAGCCCGCCGTGCTGCTGGGCCATCTGAGCGCGGCTCTGGAGTCCGATGGCGACCTCCTCTTCGGCGGTGAGGGAAATGTGCTGTGACTCTCCAGTGATCTCGTTGGTGCTCGTATTGAAGAAAAACTTGGCCACCGTAAATAGGGCCATCCCGATGCCGATCAGGAGAGGTAGGCTAACTTTGCGCATAGTGACGTAGTGATGTGCGTGAGGTCTCAGTGACAACCGCGCCGAAAGCTAATTCGTTAGACCGAGGTGAACACAAAGTCGCTAGCGTCATCGCCCGAGCCCTACGCTCGCAGCCCCGACCGATTGGAGTCCAACACACGCACGATCGACGCCCTCGCCACGGCACGTCTCCCCACAGCTTACGGCGACTTCGAGATCACGGCGTTCTCCGATATTGACGCCGATCCGATGCCTCACCTCGCACTTGTCGCCGAGGGCACGGACGTGACGGAGCCCGTGCTGTGCCGAGTGCACAGCGAATGCCTCACCGGGGACGTATTCGCGTCCCTGCGGTGCGACTGCGGTGATCAGCTGGCTTGGGCAATGCGGGAGACCTCCGCGCAGGGAGGGGTCATCATTTACTTACGGCAGGAGGGACGCGGCATAGGCATCGTGAATAAGCTCCGAGCCTACGGACTCCAAGACGCTGGTGCCGACACGATTGAGGCCAATGTGCAGCTCGGTCTACCCGTGGACGCGCGCGACTATTCCGAGGCCGTTGAAATCCTGCGCCGCTTGGGTATCGAGCGGGTCCGCTTGATGACCAACAACCCCCTCAAGGTAGAAGCCTTCATCGGCTCTGCGGTCGAAATCGTCGAACGCATACCGATCGAAATGCCGTGGCAGCCGGAGAATGAACGCTACCTCGCCACCAAGCGCGACGCGATGGGCCACCAGCTCCACTAATTAGCGTTAATTGCTCGATATGGCTTCCTTGATCGGCGTGGTCCGGGTACGCAGCTTTGCGCGCACGATCTTCGCCACGGCGTCACCCTGCTTGACGCCCTCCACGATCGCCGGGGAGTAATGTATCCCCCCGTAGAGCCGGGACTTGGCAGCCTCTTCGCTGGCGTCGTAGAAACTCTCATACGCGCGAGAGGGCAAACCGTAACGCAGTTCCACGCTGTCGACGTAGGCGTAACCCGCGCCGAATAGATCAGTGAGACTCGCGGCCGCGGCGCGGCTAATGACACTGTGGCCACTGGTATACTCCGGGAAGGGCGGTGTCTGGAGTAGTGGCAACCACTCCGGGTCAATATGCTCATTAATGACGGTCTCCGGGCGAATCAAATTGCTGCGATACTTCTCATCCCAACAACTCACGAAGCCGTCGTACAAGGAGATTGCGACGCGCACGTATGCCTCGGCCGATGCCTCGGTCGAGAGCTTTTCTCTTTCGGTGACGAGCTTCGCGATACCCATCCAGTGGCCCCCCGGACTAATCTTCTTGGTTGCGAACATCACGTGCCCCTGGTGGTGAGAGACATAGGGATTACAGTCCCAAAAGGCCGCGATCGCCCGGCGTTCTTCCGTGTTTTCCTTCAGCACTTCGTACACCTCCATGACGTCGGTGTAGAACCGCGACCCGGGTGTCATGTCGAACGGCGGCGGTGGCAGCGGCCGGCACTGACTCGCACTGTCGAGGGCGAATGGGCGCATCTTGCCCCAGTGCGGTTCGACCCCGTCCATGTAATCGGGTGGGGTCGGACGCCAGCGACCGGGCGCGTCGGAGACGCTGTACTTGGGGAAAGTACGGCTCTGGAGGTAGTTGTCGGTTTTAGCGTAAGCGAGTACCGCCGCGGCGACTTCATTCCCGAAGGCAACGCTGCGGTCGTAGACCTCGGCCGGCAATTTCACCTCCTCGAATCGCCCGCGAAGAGCGGCGTCTAACTCGTCGAGGAGATCGGCGGAGAAAGTAAGCTCCCGCCCGACGGCCAGGGTGGCTGCTGCGGCGGCGAGGTCGAAGCTATAGTCCGCACCTGGGTCGGGCCGCGGCAACTCGGGCAAATCGTTAAGCTGGCCGCTGAGCGTAAGCAATGAGCTGTCGGCGTGACGCGCGGACTCATACGCCGCTAGTGATGCGTATGAGTAGATACGCGCCGCCTGCGGTGGACTGAAAATGTCGTGGACGATCACGTCCGTGACGCCTTGCATGGCATCGTGGAGGGCGGCGGGTTGACGGGCGTCCACCGCCCAATTCTCATTGTCGGAGCTACAGGACGCAAGCCACGCAAATCCGATGAACAATACCGTAGACAGACCTGAGGCACCTAATCGCATATTGTGCGAATTTAGCATAGCGCAGAGGATAACCACGCCACCGTTAGGGTCAAGGGTGTGTTAACCCAGGATCCGCTTTAGGCCATTGAGCATCATTTCGCTGTAGGGAGCGTAGCGCAGCGGTAGATTGATCCACGTAGAGGTGGTCGCGATGCTCTTTTGGTTCGAGAACGTCCGGAATCCTTCCTCGGCGTGGTAGCGCCCGAGCCCGCTCTGCTGAACGCCTCCGAACGGCAGGGACGCGATCCCGAGGTGGATGACGGCATCGTTGACGCACCCGCCGCCGAAGCTGACCTCCTGGACAAACCGCTCCGCGCTTGCGGCCGATTCCGTGAAGCAATAAGCCGCCAGAGGATTCGGGTGCAGCGCGATGATCTGCTTTGCGTCCTCGAACCCGTCGACGGCAATGACGGGGAGAAGGGGGCCGAAAATTTCGGCTTTCATGAGCTCGCTATCGAGCTTAACGTCCGTTAGGACCGTCGGTGCGATAAACCGATCGCTGGCGTCGTGGTGTCCGCCGCAGTACACGACCGCAGCGCCGAGGAGGTCGCAGAGGCGTTCGAAGTGCCGCTGATTGACAATGCGGGCGAGGTCGGGGCTCCGACGTGCGTCCGTCCCGTAGGCCGCCACTAATTTTTCTTTCAGCTTTCGCAAAAACGCGTCTTCGACCGACTGCTCGACGAGGACGTAGTCCGGCGCCACACAGGTCTGCCCCGCGTTGAGGAACTTCCCCCAGATGATGCGGTCACAAGCCACGGAAAGGTCGGCGTCTGCCAGGACCAGCGCGGGGCTTTTGCCCCCGAGCTCGAGCGTACACGGGATCAACGCTTCGCCGCAGCGCTTGCCGAGCTCGCGTCCGACCCGTGTTGATCCGGTGTAGAACACGTGGTCGAAGCGACCGGCATCCATCAACGCGGGCACCACCTTACCCCCCGGACCCTGCACGACAGTTACGGTGCGCCGGTCGAAAGCTTCCACGCAGATCGACTCAATGACATCGGACGTGAATGGCGTGTCCTCGGCGGGCTTCAACACTACGTGACAACCGGCGGCGACCGCGGCGATCAGCGGGGCCAGGGAGAGATTAACGGGGTAATTCCAGGGTGCGACGATGAACACGACGCCCTTAGGGAGCTGGTAACTCTTGCCGGTAGTCGGCCAGAGCATCTTGCTGACGTCGACGGATCGCGGCTTAGCCCACGATTTAATGCGCGCGAGCGTGTGGTCGATCTCCTGGTAGCAGAAGCCGATCTCCGAGGTGTAAGCCTCGAACGGCGGCTTGCCGAAGTCCTTCGCTAGTGCGGCGAAGAGTGCGTCCTCGTGACGCTCAATGGAGGCACGCAGAGACCTTAGCGCTGTTTTGCGCTGAGCGACGCTACGCAGGGTGCCAGTCTCGAACCCTCGCCGCAGCTCGCGGTGAATAGAGCGAAAGTCGTGTCGGTCGACCTCGGTGTCCTGGTTCTGCGCAGGGTAAGCTTGGTTCATGTCGATGGGGCTAAGTAGGTTAAGGTATGCAGAAACCGTTTTCGCCGCGCTACAGTTAGCTAGGCATGGTGGTTGATATTCTGGCGTTCGGGGCTCACCCCGACGACGTGGAGCTCGCTTGCGGGGGGACGTTGCTCGCTCACGCGGCTCGCGGCTACACTTTCGGGATTTGCGACCTGACGCGCGGCGAGCTGGGGACTCGGGGTTCGGCGGAGCTACGGGACCGGGAGGCCACCGCGAGCGCGGAGATTATGGGGGCCAGCTTTCGCCAAAACTTGCACATGGCCGACGGCGGTTTCGCCAACGACGGGGAGCACCAGCGCAAAATAATCGAAGTCATCCGATGGTCCCGCCCGAAGCTCGTTTTGGCGAACGCCCTCAGCGACCGACACCCGGACCACGGGCGGGCCGCCAAGCTCGTCGCCGACGCGTGCTTCTTCGCGGGACTGCGCCGTATCAAAACGAGCTACGACGGCGAGGAGCAGGAGGCTTACCGGCCCATTCAGCTCCTCCACTTCATTCAAGACTTCCACCGCACGCCGGACTTCGTGACGGACGTCACCGCGTACTACGGACGCAAGCTACAGTGCATTAAGGCTTTCGGGTCACAATTCCACGACCCCGACAGTGACGAACCCCAGACACCGCTGTCGGGTCAAGAGTTTTTTGCCTTCCTCGAGGCTCGGTGCCGAGAGTTCGGGAGGCCTGCGGGTTATGAGTTCGCGGAGGGATTCGAGCGCAGCCGACTTTTCGGAGTGCCCGATCTGCTCGCGCTCGATTAGCGGTCGAGCCGTGACTCGCGAGACGTTTCGGCAATCCGAGTGCCTACTTGAGAGTGAGCTGAAATTCCGCTCTTCTCGGTGTGACGAATGGGTATGCCCCCTACCTTCGTTCCGCCAGCCAAAGCCCAAATCGATGAACTACGATATCGCCCTCCGCACTGCCCCCACCTCTCGCCTACCCGAAGTCGACTTCGGCCACCTCGCCTTCGGTAAAGTCTTCAGCGACCACATGGTCGAGATCGACTGTATCGAGGGGGTGTGGCAGAACGCTCAGATCAAGCCATACGGCCCAATCTCCATCATGCCCTCCAACACGGCGCTGCACTACGGGCAGGCCATTTTCGAAGGCATGAAAGCCACGAAACACGCCGACGGTCGCGCGCTGCTGTTTCGCCCAGAACTCCACGCCGAGCGGTTAAATGCCAGCGCTACGCGACTCGCGATGCCGGCGCTCCCGCCGGAGCTCTTCCTTGCGGCCCTCCACCAATTGGTCGACCTCGACAAGGCCTGGATTCCGCCGGCCGAAGGCAGCAGTCTCTACATCCGACCATTCATGTTCAGCTGCGACAACAGCGTGGGCGTGCGCCCGGCGTCGCACTATAAATTCATGATCATCACCTCGCCGGTGGGACCGTACTACAGCACACCCGTGCGACTCCTCGCGCAGACCGAGTACATCCGCGCCGCCGAGGGTGGGGTAGGGGAGGCGAAGGCGGCCGGGAACTACGCTGCCGCAATGCTGCCGTCCATGCTCGCGCAGGAGCAGGGCTACGACCAGATCCTGTGGCTCGACGCTAAGGAGCGCCAGTACGTCCAAGAGGTAGGTACGATGAACATTTTTTTCGTCATCGACGGGGAAGTCGTCACGCCTACTACGGCACCCGGCACAATCCTCCGCGGGATCACCCGCCGCACCATCCTCGAGCACCTCGCCGATCAAGGACGGCCTGCCGCCGAACGCATGGTCTCGGTACACGAACTCGTTGAGGCCCATAAGGCTGGTTTACTGCAGGAAGCGTTCGGCTCCGGTACGGCCGCGGTGGTGAGTCAGGTGGAGTCCATCACTTACGACGGGTACGAAATGGTGCTTCCGCCGGTCACGGTCGACAACGTTAGCGCTCGGTTGAAAAATTACATCGAGGGCGTCCGCAGTGGGCGCCTAGCCGACTCGAACGGCTACCTCGTCGAGGCGGGGAGCCTCGCCGGAGCCGCGATGGTAGCCTAGCGAGCGATCAGTCGTCTCAGATTTGGTCGCGGTAGATCTTACACCGCGAACCTTGTTGTCGCCCGTCGCTTGACCTAGGCGCAAGGCGCTCGCTATGTCCTCACTACCCCGATACGATGCCACGAGCACGCCACCGCACGAGATCCGTCTCGTTCTCGGGGATCAACTCAACGAATTACATAGCTGGTTTGCGGAGGTAGAACCGGGGGTGGTCTATGTCTTCCTCGAGACTAGGTCCGAGACCGACTACACCCGACACCACCTTCAGAAGATCGTCGCCTACTTCCTGGCGATGCGCGGTTTTGCCGGACGGCTAGCGGCAGGCGGGCATGACGTGCACTACGTCACGCTCGATGACGAGCACAATACCCAATCGATCTCCTCGGAGCTCCTGCGGTGCGCGCGTAATTGGAAGCCGCGGCAGATCACCTACATGCTTCCCGATGAATATCGACTGGACCAGGAGCTGAATACCCTAAGTGCCAGGCTCAACGACGGGCGCGAATCCGAAGATTCTACCCAAGTCCTAGCCGTCGACACCGAGCACTTCTTGACCACGCGCACGGAGTTGGCTGTGTTCTTCGCCGGGAAGCGACGCTTCACGATGGAGTACTTCTACCGCGACATCCGCAGACGCTTCCGCATCATGGTTGATGCCGAAGGCCAGCCCCTCGGCGGAGCGTGGAACTTCGATCACGACAACCGCAGCCGCCTGCCGAAGGGCGCGCGCTCGCCGCAGCCGATGGTGTTCCCGCACGACCCTCATCCCATCGTGGAGCTGTTGGCCGCCCACGGCGTCGCGACCATGGGCGGCCTCAACCCAGAAGGCTGGGAGTGGCCGCTCACGCGGGAGGAGGGCCTACAGGCACTAGACGATTTCATACGCTTTCGCCTGGTGGCCTTCGGGACCTACCAGGACGCGATGACTACACACGATCCATACCTATTTCACGCGCGGATAAGCTTCGCGATGAATAGCAAGCTCATCTCCCCGCTGGAGGTGGTCACGGCCGCTGTCGAGGCCTGGGAGCGGCAACTTGAGCGGATCACTATTAATCAGGTCGAAGGGTTCGTGAGGCAGATCGTCGGTTGGCGCGAGTACATGCGGGGGGTGTACTGGGCGAAGATGCCAGCGTTCGCGGAGCTTAACGTGCTCAATCACACAGGGGAGCTGCCGCGCTGGTACTGGAACGGGCGGACCGACATGAACTGTCAGGCACACGCCGTGGGACAGAGCTTAGAGCGAGCTTACGCGCACCACATCCAACGCCTGATGATTACCGGCAACTTTGCCCTGCTGCTCGGGGTGGACCCCGACGAGGTGGACGCGTGGTACCTCGGCGTGTACATCGATGCCATCGAGTGGGTCGAGGTCACGAACACGCGTGGTATGAGCCAGTTTGCCGACGGCGGAATCGTGGGTACGAAGCCGTACATCTCCTCGGCGAACTACATCAATAAGATGAGCGACTACTGCAAGACCTGTCACTACGACTACAAGCTACGTCACGGTGAGAGGGCTTGCCCCTTCAACTCTCTGTACTGGGCGTTCGTGGACCGACACCAGGATCGACTTTCGAGTAATGGTCGTATCGGCCAGATAGCTAAACTCTGGGAGCGGATGGGCGCCATCGAGCAGGAAGCCGTTTTGGCGCAAGCCGAGTTCTACCAAGCACACCGACACGAGCTATGAGCAAGGCCCATATTCTGATCACGCACTACGTCGGCAGCACGGTGCCGGAGGTCTTCGGAGGCTTCACTGAAGATTTATTCGTACGGCTTTCGCCAAAACTGCCCCCAGCCAAACTCCTGCGCTACGATGGTAACGAGGTAGGCGACCTCGTCATTATCCAGCTCGGCGTCCCTCCGCTATCGCAGGTGTGGGAGTCCCAGATCACGGCACACGAGGTCGGCGCGGCCGAGTGCTCCTTCGTCGACGAAGGCCGTAAGCTACCGTGGCCTCTGACCTATTGGCGACACCGACATATCGTCCGCGCCGCGGGGCCGGGCCGCGTCGCCATCGTGGAGGACATCACCTTCTCCACGGTCGGTGCGCTACTCGATAGACTCATAAAACCCGTGATCCGTGCACAATTCACCGCGCGCGGCCCAAAATACCGAGCGGTGTTCGGTGACCCGGCCCGCGGGTGAGGTCGCGTCGCGCGGCCAGGCTACTTCTCCTTGTTTGGCTTCGGCAATTTGCTCTCCTCGAGGGCGATAGCCTCGCGGAGGCGGACGATGGCGTTGTCGAGTTTCTCCCTCTCGGCCTCGAGGCCAGCGACCTTCGCGGCGGTTGCTGAGAGTCTGGCGAGCGCGAGTTCCTGTGCGGCCCCGATTTCGAGGGTCTTCTTGTCGTAAGCTTGCTGGGTCTCGGTCATGGTCTTCGCGGCCTGGGCGCGGGTGTCTGCGATCTCCTGATCGGCGCGCTTGCGCTCGCGCGCGACCTCCTGCGCAAGCTGTAGACGAGTCTCGTTGAGGCTCGCGCCAACGCGTGCTTCCTCGGCCGCAAGCGACTCAGCGAGGGCGGTCTTCTCGGTTTCGATCCGTCTGCGCTCGGCCGCCAACTCCCGGTCGAGTTCGTCGCGAGAGGATTGGCGCTCGGCTGCGAGGCCTTGCTTGTAGCCGGTGTGTTCGGTGTCGAGGCGCTTGCGTTCTAGGTCATAAACCTGACGCTGCTTAGCGATCGATTCCGCCTGGTTTTGCTGAAGGGTCGAGAGTTCTCGCGCGACCTTCTCGCCTTCCGCAGCGAGGGCGGCGCTGTGCTCTCGGCGTACGTCGCTCAGGTCGCGCAGCAGCGCCTCCTGCTCGGCGATGGCCTGGTCTTGGAGCTGGTTGCTGCGACGCGCCAACTCCTCCTCTAGGCTGGCCACTTGCTTGCGGTACTTGGCTTGGGTCGCGCCGGCCTCCGCGGCCAACGAGTCCCGGTAGGACAGTGACTTCCGCAGTAGCGTAGCGCGGTGGTCGTTGTCGCGTTTGCGCTCGAGTTCCATGGCGGCGAATTCTTCGGCGCTGCGGGCTCGCGTCTGTTGGAGCTGTTTCCCCTCCGCCTCGAGGCTCTCCTTCTGCCGCTCAATACCCGCGCGCTCGGTGGGGAGCTCTGTGGGAGAGGCCGGGAGTGCCCTCTCGCGTGCGGCAAGTGCCAGGACGCGGGCGGCATGTGCGTTCGCCAGGCTATCCGACTTGAGCTCTAGCCGCTGGCGGTTTTGCGCGAGCTCCTTCTCGATCTCAAGCTTACGGACCTCGAGGTCTGCACTCATCGCCTCGCGCTGAGCCGTGTAGTCGGCTGTCAGGTCATACTCGCGCCGTTGGGCGATGGCCTCCTGCTCCCGTTGACGAGCGGAGATCTTGGCGAGCTGAATCTCGAGCGCTGCGGCATTCGCGGACCTTCGCTCAGCCAACTCTCGTTGAAAGGCCGATAATTCTTGCTCCAGTTCCGTGCGGCGGGCGGCGGCTGCCTCGCGGCTCGCCTTGATGGCTAGGGCCTCAGCTTCCTGAATGGCCGCGATATGCGTCGCGGCGGCGGCCTGGGTGCTCCGCACTTCTTGTGTCAGCACCTCGCGACGCGCGCGTCCTTCGAGTTCGGCTTGCGCGATTTTCGTGACCTCGGCCTGCTGGGCCGCAGCGATCTTGCTCGCGGCCAGGGAGCGGGACTGCGTGACCGAATCGGCCAAAGCGCTGCGCTCCGCTCCACTCGAGGCCCGGGCCTTGTCGAGCTCCTGCGCGAAGGCCGAGCGTTGGTTCACGAGATCCTCACTGAGGTCGGCGGTGAGCTTGTCAAAGCTCGCCTGTTGTACAGCAAGAACTTCGGCGTGGTGGCGTTTGAGTTCTGCGAACTCGAGCGCGCGCTTTTCGCGTTCGCGTACGCCGGCCTCCTCGAATTCCGCCATCCGCTGTAGGCTTTGCTCGCGGGCGGCGAGTACCTGCTTACGGGCCTCCAGTCGGGTAGAGGCGACCGTGGCCTGGGTGCTATCTACCGCGGCGATGGCCTCTCGCCTGACCTCCGCCAACTGCGCCTCGAGTCGTTTGCGAATCCCGATGACCTCGGCCTGGCTCCGCTGCTGCGCCGTCTGGACCTCGGAGGTGTAGGTGCGTTGTGCCTGCAGGAGTTTGACCTGTTCGGCGCCGACGGCCGCGGCGTTGTCGGCGCGGATGCGGGCGATCTCCTCGGCGGCCTGCGTGCGGGACGTTTCTATCGCCAGGAGCGCGCGCTGGCGCGCCGCCTGCACCGCCTGCGCGGCTTCGGTGGCCTCGTGCTGAACGGTCGAGGCGTAAACTGCTACCTGCGCGGAGGCCGTCGTGTTCGCCTCCACGACGGCCTGTGTTGCGCGTTGCCGCGAGGCAACTACCTCGGCGGCGATTGCCTGGCGCTGAATGTCTGCAGCCTGTTTGGCGTCTTCGACCTCGGCCGCGAGGAGGGCTTTGGCGCGCTCCGATTTGGCCTTTTCAATGGCGATTTCCTCCAGAAGTTGTTGTTTGAGCTTGGTGAGTTGATCGCGGAGGTCGACCACTTCCTGACTGGAGGCATTTTGGTTAGCTTCATCCTTCCGCGCGACCGACGTGGTCGCTGGTTTTGCCGAAAGGCCGTTACCGTTGTCGGCGAGCGGCTGCGGCTTGCGGGCCACGGCCGGGATCGCGGTGGTGACGGCGGCGATATTCGGGATGGCTGCCGGGTCGATAGTCACCACGAAACACTGGATCAGCTGGCGGAGCTCGGCCTGGCGACTCGCCTGCAGCGTGAAGCGCCGACCTTGGTTGTTGGAATTGTTGATGAGCGTAAGGACCTCGATGTCGTCGGCGGCCATCCACTGTGCCGTCGGGAGGTCGAGCTGGAGCTCGTTGCTGTACACCGGCACACCGCCAAGACTGGTCTCCCGGAGCTTCGAGACAAATTGGAAGACCCGCCGCTCGCCGCCCTTCGTGATGATGAGCAGTTCGTCGCCCTGATTGGGCTTCTCGCCACCGCGACTCGTGAGATCAGCGCGGATCCCCTTGTGCGACGCCGAGAACGACACGCTGTAGGCGTAGCTGCCACGAACGACAAGAATCTGTGGGTAGGTAGTGAGGCGTTGCCCCTCCGGACCGCGGAGGTTCTCGACGAACCGTTCCGAGCACTGGCCCTTCGCCGAGCTCACGAGTACACAACAGACTATAACCGTTAGGAGGTTCCTCATTCGGGTCGGTAAATCTTATTTGCGTGGGCCCCGGAAAGTATGAACAAATCTCCGTATGGCGCTCGCTAAGATTTCTACGCTGACACTTACGTGAATGTTGCTCGGCGAAAGGTTGCGCTACCGCTCCGTCGAGGCTCCAAGGAGATACAGCACAGCCATACGGATCGCAACCCCGTTTTCTACTTGTTCCAGGATGATCGCCTGATCCGGGTCGTCGGCCACGTCACTGCTGAGTTCGACTCCGCGGTTGATGGGACCGGGGTGCATCACGAGGATCGGTTTTTCGGCTTTCGCCAAACGAGCCCGCGTGATTCCGTACAGGCGGTGGTACTCGCGCAGGCTCGGGAAAAAGTTGATGTCCTGACGCTCGTGTTGGATCCTGAGCACGTTGGCGACATCGCACCAGGCGAGCGCGTCGTCGAGGTGCGCGAAAACCTTCACCCCGAGGCTCTCCACGTAACGAGGGATTAGCGTGAGCGGTCCACAGACGGCGACCTCGGCGCCCAACTTGTTAAGACACAGAAAGTTACTTAGCGCGACGCGCGAGTGAAGAATATCCCCAACCACCACCACCCTTCTTCCGCGGAGGTCGCCGAGCCGCCTGCGCATAGAGTATGCATCTAACAGGGCCTGGGTGGGGTGCTCGTGGGTTCCGTCGCCGGCGTTAATGATATTGGCGTCGATGTGCTGAGACAAGAACTGGCATGCCCCCGGGGCCGGATGCCGCATGACCACCATATCCACCTTCATCGCGAGGATATTGCGGACCGTATCCAGCAGCGTTTCCCCCTTCGAGACGCTCGAGCCCGAAGCGCTGAAGTTGACGGTGTCGGCACTGAGCCTCTTCTCGGCGAGCTCGAAACTGATGCGTGTCCGCGTAGAGCTCTCGAAGAAAACGTTGGCCACCGTTGTGTCACGCAGCGTAGGCACCTTGCGGATCCGCCCCTGGAGCATGTTGGTAAATCCTTCCGCCGTGGAAAAAATGAGCTCGATGTCCGCAGCGGAAATATCGCGAATCCCGAGGAGGTGCCGGGTGCTGAGACGGGTGGGTAGCTCGGTGACGCTCACGCTTTGCTCGCGGCTTTGTTGGGGTAAAGGACAACCTCGTCACGTCCGTCGACCTCTCGCCAACGCACACGCACGTAAGCCTCGTCGAGGGCGTCGATAGACAGACCTAGGTAGTCGGGCGCGATCGGGAGCTCGCGTTGGAAGCGGCGCTCGACCATGACGACGAGTTCGACCTCGCGCGGGCGACCGAGACTCTGGAGTGCGCTCAGCGCAGCGCTGATCGTTCGCCCGGTGTAAAGGACATCGTCGACGAGGATGACGCGCTTGCCCTCAGTAGAGAACGGCATGACCATCGGGTCGGGACGTAAAGGTTTGACGCCCGTGCGGAAGTCATCCCGGAAAAAGGTGATGTCGAGTTTGCCGAGTTGTAGTTCGGGCGCGTGCCGCACGAGGCGTTCGTGAAGCCTCGCGGCGAAAACACTGCCGCGGGGCTGGATTCCGACCAGTCGTGTATCGGCGAAGTCGCCGTAGCACTCCAGCAGGTGACGAGCGATGCGCTCGACGGTGAGGCCGAAGCGGGGCGGGCCGAGCAGATGGCGGTGGGTGCTCACGGGCGACAAGGTAAGAGACGCGCGGCTAGGTGTCGCTCGCGGAGCTGGAGTACGTATCCTTCAGGGTCACGGTGCGATTAAATACCAGAGCGCCAGC
This sequence comes from Saprospiraceae bacterium, assembly GCA_041744755.1. Taxonomy (GTDB): domain Bacteria; phylum Bacteroidota; class Bacteroidia; order Chitinophagales; family Saprospiraceae; genus CALDTK01. The sequence continues at coordinate 22,682 of JBGTKC010000075.1, read as the reverse complement.
TGATGACTCGCGGTCGGGTACGAAGTAGCCGTTGCGAATGAACTGGACGGCCTCACCCACGGGGATCGCCGCCGCCGCCGGTTCGACAAAGGCCCGCTCGATGACCGTGAGCGACGCTGGATTCAAAAAGGCCGTGAACTCTCGGTCGGGATGTGCCTCGGGGGTCTCGTCGGTGTACATCCGGTCGTAGAGCCGCACCTCCGCCGGGATCGCCGTGGCCGCGTCGAGCCACTGGATGGTGCCCTTGACCTTGAGGCCGCTGGTATCGTCTCGGCTCTTGCTCTCCGGCAGGTAGCGCGCGAAAACCTCGGTCACTTTGCCTTCGGCATCGGCGGCGTAATCGGTGGCCTCGATAATGTAGGCACTCTTCAGCCGGACCATGCCGCCAATCTTGAGGCGGAAAAATTTGCGATTGGCCTCGGGTTTGAAGTCTTCGCGGTCGATGAGGAGGCTTGCGCCAAAACTTAGGTCACGCGAGCCCGCGGTATCGTCTTCGGGATTGTTCTCGGTCGGGAGTATTTCGGACCGGCCCGCCGGATAGTTAGTAAGCGTAAGTTTGATGGGGTCGAGCACGGCCATGAGACGTTTTGCGGAAGCGTTCAGGTGTTGACGCACGAAGAACTCGAGGAGTCCAAGGTCAATGAGCTTGTCGCGCTTGGCGACCCCGACGCGGTCGCAGAATTCGCGGATGGCAGCGGGAGGGTAACCTCGGCGACGCGCGCCGCTGATCGTCGGCATACGTGGGTCGTCCCAGCCGGTCACGAGACCCTGGCGCACGAGCTGGATCATCTTGCGCTTCCCCATTACCTGGTACGTGAAGTTGAGACGGGCGAACTCGATCTGTCGGCTCGGGAAAATGCCGAGCCTCTCGATGAACCAGTTGTAAAGCGGGCGATGATTCTCGAATTCGAGCGTACATACCGAGTGCGTTACTCGCTCTACAGAATCGCTTTGTCCGTGGGCGAAGTCGTACATCGGATAAATGCACCAGGTGTCGCCGGTGCGGTGGTGGCTGGCGTGCTTGATGCGGTACATGACCGGGTCGCGAAGGAGGAGATTGGGACTCGCCATGTCGACTTTTGCCCTGAGGACGCGGGCGCCGTCGGGGAATTCGCCGGCGCGCATCCGCTCGAAAAGATCGAGGTTTTCGGCGGGGGTTCGGTCGCGAAAGGCCGATGCAGTACCGGGCTGAGTCGTGGAGCCCTTCTGCGCGGCGATCGTGGATGAGTCGCTGTCGTCGACGTAGGCGTCCCCCTGGGCGATGAGCTGTTTTGCAAAAGCGTACAACTCGTCGAAGTAGTCGGAGGCATAAAATTCGCGTTCGTCCCAGTCGAAGCCCAACCAGCGCACGTCTTCGCGGATGGCGTCTACGTACTCCTGCTCTTCGACCAGGGGATTGGTGTCGTCGAAGCGGAGGTTGGTGCGGCCTCCGTACTTGGCGGCGGTGCTGAACTGGAGGTTGATCGAGAAAGCGTGCCCGAGGTGGAGGTAGCCATTGGGCTCCGGCGGGAAGCGCATCTGCACCCCGGCGAAGCGTCCGCTCTCCAGATCGGCATCGATGATTTCCTCGATAAAATTAGTGGCGTCCATAGTGATTAGGCTTGCGGGGCGCAAAAGTAGGTCGGTGCGGCCTGTCGCATCGAGACGTGAGCGAAAGTGAGGCTTCGCGCGTTAGAGCTCGGTGAGAGCAATCAGCATAGCGGGCGCGATCGCCCTGGCGACTTCGTTCGGATCGGCGGCGGACGCTCAAGTGGACTGGCGGGCCCTAACCCTCCCCGAAGACCGTAAGCCCCTCGTGTACTTCCCCGGTGCGTACGGAGAAAAGACCGACAGCTTGACCACGATCTGGGGTCCGACTCCGATCAGGCGGTACTACTACAATGATCCCGAGGGGACGTCGGGCAATCGGCTGTACACACTCGCCATCGTGGACTACCCAAAGGGGAGCCTACCTGCCGACAGCACTGCCCGCCGACAGGCACTCTTCGAGGAAACTCTCGCGGCAGCCAGGGAGAGCGTCAACGGAGAGCTTATGTTCTCGAATGCGCTCGAGGGGTCGAGCATCCCAGGCTACGTCTTCAGGATCGACTACAACGAAGGCAGCAAATCGGTCTACAATCGAGCTTTCTTCGTAGCCGATCGCTACTACCACCTTCAGGTATTCTCCATAAAGGGTGACGAGGGCATAAAAAGCCGTGAACGTTTTTTTGAGAACTTCCGCCCCGTTGTGGCGAGGGGTGCCGCGGCCAAATAGCCAGCTATGTTGATTGCCGTTTTTCCCGGGAGCTTCGACCCGATCACGACGGGGCACGTCGACCTCGTCCGACGGGCCTTGCCGATCTTCGACGAGGTTGTGGTCGCTGTTGGGGTGAATACCCAAAAGCATTGTTTGTACGACTTGGAGACTCGCCTCGAGTGGCTCCGCGAAGTATTCCAGGACGAACCGAAGGTTCGGGTGGATGATTTCGAAAAGCTCACGGCACACTATTGTCGGCGCATTGGTGCAAATTATCTGCTGCGGGGCCTGAGGAACGCGTCGGACTTCGATTACGAAAAAACGATTAGTCAGCTCAATCAAATCGTCGGCCAGGGCTTAGAAACGATTTTCTTAATCTCGCAGCCGGAGTTCTCTCACATCTCCAGTACGATCGTTCGCGAGATTATCAAAGGCGGCGGCGACGCTGATGGATTCGTACCTCCGGCCCTGCACGGGCGGCTCAAATGAAAAAAGGGCCAATCCTCAACGAGGATTGGCCCTTGTGCGCATAATCAGCGTTGGAGCAATTACTTCTTCTTCGACTTGGCCTTGGTCTTGTCTTTCTCCTTGGGCTTGGTCGCCGCTTTAGTCTTCTTAGGCGTCGCGGCAACCTTCGTGCCCTTGACGCTCTTGCCACCGGCGAGGGTTGCCGCGGCTTCGCGTACCGAGGCAGCGGTGACTGAAGCCGGCCGTGGGCCGCTCTCGTCGAGGAGTGCGGAAAGCGCATCATCCGAGAGCCCGACTACGCCCGAGAAAGTTCTGATGCCTCGACTGCGAAACATCTGCTGTCCCTTGTGGCGGATGCCCTTGATTAAAGTGAGATCATCACCGTCGGTAGGAGCCGTAGGTCGCTTAGCGACCGGCTTAGGGGTGTCGTCGTCCTCGCCGAACTTCGAGGCATCTACCTTGCTCCACTCGCCTTTGGCCGCGTGGCCGGCGAGCTGTTTCCAATCGCGTACGTTAGCCCGGGCAACACGACCGCGGACCGTATCACGTATGGCTTCGAGTTCACCTATGGTGGCCTTGTTCAGATCTTTAAAAGTGCGGATGTTCACTTCGTAAAGACGATCCCGAACCACTTGACCGAGACCGGGAATGTTGGTGAAATCGTCGTGTCCCTCCGGCAGCTTAGCCTTCGTCCCGCGTGCTTGCCGCTCAGGGAATTTTCCGTTAAGGGCATCTTTAGCGGATCGCTTGAGTTCCTCAGGGTCGACGCCCTTCGAGCGCTTCCCTCCTTCGCTGGCGGCCTTGAGGATCTTCCAGATTTCGGCATCGACGATGTCCTGCCAGTTGTTGAGTCCGTTTTCACGCAAGGCGGCGGCAAAGGTGTCGCCTACACCACTCAAACGCTTCAGCTTGCGTGAGTCGAGGGGCTTAGTCTGGCGAGCTTTGCGCTCACCGCGGACCTTGGCGGCGACCGCGGGCTTCTGGGGGTAATCGTAGTTGCCAGCGGCGGCGAGGGAGGCTACCTCCTTCCAGTAAGCGACATCAAAGTTCTTAAAACGCGGTCCGGACGCATCGCGAACGTTAGTGAGCTGCTCCTCGGAGGCAGTGGCCACCTTCCCAAATGTGTCGAGGCCTGCTTCGTTTAATCCGCGGGCGATGGTCGCGCCCACGGTCGGGAGCGCGAGGAGGTCTTGGTCGTTGCGGGGCGTTCGCGGTTGGCCGGCCTCACGTTTGCCGCCTTGCTTTCGCTTAGGCTTCGGCGCTCGTACCGCCTTAGGCGCCTTACTTGGGATTTGATCGAACTCCCCAGCGAGGAAATGCTTGGCGGAGTCAATCCAGAACTGAACAGAAAATCCAGAAAATCGACGTCCACTGGTCTCGGCGATCTCGGAGAGAACGACGGCGTCGGCCTTGGCCAAATCAGAGATCGTGGCAATGCCCCGCTCCCGCATGGCGGCTTTGATCCCGGGGCCAACCCCGGGGATAATATCGATCCGCTTGTCGGTCGCGCTGCGGAGTCTCGCCTGAAAATTGGCGGAGGGATCGAGTCCCTTCTCCGGCTTACTGGCTTTTTCCACCTTAGCAGGCGTTTCGATTTTCTCGAACTGTCCTGCGGCAGCGTATTTAGCCTGTCGCTTAAGGTAAGCGATGTCGATATTTTTGTATTTGCCCTTGGTCTTGGCTCGCGCCTCGTGGAGAGTCCGTGCGTCCGCATTGGCTAAATCCGAAAAAGTGTTGACGCCAGCATCGTGGAGGGCAGCCACTAGCTGCGCCCCGACGCCAGGAAGTTTGTGGAGGTCGTTCGGATTGATGGCACGTCGCGCTCGACCGCCGCGGCGCCCTTCTCCTGCCGGCTTAGCCTTCTCAGGCGAGGGCGGGGCTGGTACCGTCTTGCTGCCTTCGGCCTTCTTCTTGGCGGCCTTGCGGAAGTAGGACATGTCGAAATTCACGAAGGGGCGCCCGGCGTCCACCCGAAGGGCCTCAAGTTGTTCGTCACTCGCCTCAGCCAGCGCGCTGTAGCTACCGAGTCCCGCGGCGCGCATGGCCTGCAGCAGCTTCGGTCCAACCTTGGGGAGGAAATGTATATCGTCGTCGCGGAGTGCCGAGAAGTCGGTCGCGGAATCGCGTTTGCCTATCTTCTGGGCTTTGGATTTCGGCGGGGCCACAATCTTGTCGAAATTGCCCTCGAAAGCCATCTGGGCGGCTTGACGCCAATAGCTGAAATCAAAGTTGCGGAGCTTGCGTCCGCTAGCCTCGCGAACGGTCTCCAGGAGATCGTCTGAGGCCGATGCGAGCGCTTCAAAGGTCTCGATACCGGCTTCTTTCAAGTTGTTAAGCACCTTTGGCCCCACCATCGCAAGGCGATGGAGGTCGGTCGGCTTGAGGCGAATGTTGGGCTTGCCGGAACCCTTAGCCCGGCGCTTACGTGTCGCGGTCACGAAGGACAGCCGCGGTTGGATCTGTTTTGCCGAAAGGCGTGTCTCAGGGAAGTAAGGTTGAGCGTCGGCGGTAGACCCGATGGGTAGGTACTCCTCCTCGACAACCTTACCTTTTTCGTTGAAGCGTCGCGCCAACAACAAGAGGCTTTTCACCCGACGATCCTCGGGGCCGCCCTGGATCGAGAACAGCGACACGCTCGTCATATCCTCCTCGATATACCGCTGAGCTAACAACTCGACGTTGGCCGACTCCCCAAGGCTGCCTCGTAGCGTGCCGAGGTTCGCGATGGCGGGTTTGCCTTTTAGCGTGAGAAGATTTTGTACGTGAGTAAACAGGTTCTTGTCAACGATACTGGCGACCTGGTCGTCGAACCTGTCTTCGACGAATGCTGCGTCGAGTACTTCTAGTTGTGTGGTATAGTCCATAGAGAAGAAGGAGGAATCTTTAAGTTGCGTAGTTGCGCGACGGCGAAACTATGTCCTGGAAGTCAAATAGTCTAGTGCAAGTTCTATCCGGTGGACAAATAATCTCAAAGCGCAGACTTTTTCTGATGTACACGCTTCCTAAAGTTACTATATCTATATGCGAACTTGGCTCAGGACGGACCGGGACTCACCTACGTGGCCTACTTTCGCGCCGCCTCCGGCGAGCGCCGTGGGTCCGCGACGAATCCTACAACCTTCAAGAAATCTTTTGCATGATCAGTGAGATCCCCCAACCCTACAACGAGCCCATCCTTTCGTACGCACCCGGCAGCGAGGAACTGGCACAGCTACATGCCGCCCTCGACGAGATGCTCGGCGAGGAGCGGGAGGTCCGGCAACGGATCGGCGGTCGGGCCGTGGGGGGGGGCGCACGCGTGCGCATAGCGCCGCCGCACAATCACGGACACACCCTCGGTCACTTCCACCGCGGTAGCGCCAAGGATGTGCAAGACGCGATAGAAGCAGCGCTCGCGGCACGAGAGCGGTGGGCGGAGACTCCGTGGGAGACGCGCGCGGCGATCTTCATCAAGGCCGCCGACCTACTCGCCGGTCCGTACCGGGCGCGGATGAACGCGGCTACAATGTTGGCGCAGTCGAAAACCGTCCATCAGGCCGAGATCGACGCTGTGGCCGAATTGTGTGATTTCTTCCGATTCAACGTCGCCTTCGCCGAGGACATTTACCACCAGCAACCGATCTCGCCGCCGGGCATCTGGAACCGGCTCGAGTACCGGCCTCTTGAGGGCTTCGTATTCGCGATAACGCCTTTCAATTTTACGAGCATTGCGGCCAACCTATGCGCGGCGCCCGCCATGCTCGGCAACGTCTGTGTGTGGAAACCCGCCGATACCCAGGCTTATTCCGCTGAGGTAATCATGGATCTCCTCGAGGAGGCCGGCTTACCGCCGGGGGTGATCAATCTGATCTTCGCCGATGGCCCGGAGGCTGGGGAGATCGTGTTCTCGCACCCAGATTTCGCGGGACTCCACTTCACGGGAAGTACCAAAGTGTTCCAATCGCTTTGGACGACCATTGGCGCAAATGTGGGAAAGTACAAATCCTACCCAAGGATCGTCGGAGAGACGGGCGGTAAGGACTTCGTGATCGCCCACGAGACCGCTATCCCCGCGCAGGTAGCCACTGGCCTCCTCCGGGGTGCTTTCGAGTACCAAGGACAGAAATGTAGCGCAGCGTCGCGGGCATACCTGCCGAGTTCTACGTGGGAGGTGACCCGAGAGTATCTCTTGGCACAGTTGGCGACTGTGAAGATGGGTGACGTGATCGACCAAAGTAATTTTCTTGGCGCCGTGATCGACGAGCGGGCATTCGACAGAATCGCTGGATACATCAATCGCGCGCGCGAGAGTGCCGCTTGCGAGATCATCGTGGGGGGATCTTGCGATAAAACCAAGGGCTACTTCATCGAGCCCACGATTATTGTGACGACTGATCCCCACTACGAAACGATGGAGGAGGAATTGTTCGGCCCCGTGCTCACGGTATATATATACGAGCCGAGCGAATGGATCGAGACCTTGCGCCTCGTAGACGCCACCTCGCCGTACGCCCTCACCGGGGCAGTTTTCTCGCAAGACAGGTACGCGGTCGAGGAGGCCCTACACCACTTGCGCAACAGCGCCGGCAACTTTTACGTCAACGACAAACCCACCGGGGCTGTGGTCGGGCAACAACCCTTCGGCGGCGCCCGCGCCAGTGGCACCAACGACAAAGCTGGCTCGGCTATGAACCTGTATCGCTGGCTCAGTCCGCGCCTCATCAAAGAGACAGCCGTGCCGCCGGTCGACTACCGGTATCCCTTCCTCGAGGCCTAGTACGCCGCACGGGAGGCGAGCAGCCTTTCCGCCGCGAGTAACCCTATCACCGAAAGGCTATCGCGGATCTCGCCAGTCAGGACCATCTGCACAGCCTCACTTAGCGGTAAGGTCCGTGAGGCCAAATCCTCGGTGTCTTCCGGACTGGCGGTGCCCAGCGTAAGTCCTTCGGCGAGGTAAACGACGCCAGTTTCGTCGGTAACGCTGTTGCTCAGATCAAGCTCCACGAGCTTCGTCCAGGTGGTCGCGTCCATGCCGGTCTCCTCCTTTAGCTCACGCTGAGCAGCGGCTAGTGGACCCTCGTCCTTCGGGCCGCCACCCTCCGGGATTTCCCAACTGTAGCGGTCTAAGGTGTATCGCCACTGACCGACGAGCGTCGTTCGTCCGGCCCCGTCGAGTGTCACGATCCCGATCGCGAGGTTGGCGAATCGCACTACGCCGTAGATCCCGGGCGTACCTCCCGGCGTGACGACCTCGTCGTGGTCCACGCTGATCCAGGGATTGCGGTAGGCCTCCCGCCGGGAGGTGCGCCGCCAGGTGTTGCGGGCATCGCTCAAAATGGTAGGTTGTTGATGAGCGCATCAAAGAAGTGTGCAGCCAAGCCAGGCTTCAGCGCGACATAGAGTAGGGGCATCGCGAGGGCGCCGTAGAGGTGAGCCGAGTGATCGATGTTGTCCTGGTTGTTCTTCGCGGCGTACTGCGAGTAGACCACGAAGCCGACCGCGGCTACGATCGCGGGGATCGGGAGGATCCCGTAGAGGTAGATAAATTCCCAGGGGAGAAATATGGCGAACAGAGTGGTGGCGCCGCTTACTGCCCCGCTGGCGCCAATGGCGGAGTAGCCGGGTGCGCTACCGTATTTAAAGAGCGTCCCAAGGTTAGCGAGAACGATTGTCAAAAGGTATAGCGAGAGGTAAACCACTGGACCGGCGGTCGACCCGAAGCTGAACCTGCCGACGGCACCGTAGCCACAGATCTCTGCCTCGGCGTAGCGGCCGAAAAAATATAACACGAACATATTGACCCCGAGGTGCATCCAGCTCCCGTGCAGGAAGCCACTGGTCAACAGGCGGTGGTACTCGCCACGTTGGCGCTCGGCGTAGGGGTCGTGCTTCAGGGCGTCGAAGAGTGCCGGGTATTGAAATCCGAGGTAAGAGACCACCACCGTCACGGCGATGCTCGCGTACGTGACGAAGTAAGGGAAACTGGGTTCAATCATTGTGGTAAGGGAGGTTGCGCAAGATGCTCATCGCGCGGTAGAGTTGTTCGAGGGCGACGGCCCGCACGAGCTGGTGGCTGAGGGTCATCGGCGAGAGGCTAACCGTACCAACCGCCCTCGCGCGGAGGCTTTCGCCAAAACCATAGGCGCCGCCGATGAGGAAGACGACCCGGGACCCGGTTTGGTGTTGCGTCCGTTCTAGGTAGGTCGCAAACGTGCGCGAGTCCATGGCCCGACCTGCTTCGTCGAACAAGTATAGTCGGTCGCCTGGCTTGAGGTGCGACGTTACGTAGTCACCCTCCAGCGCGAGGATTTTACTAGGGCTCGGTTTTGGCGGAAGCCGCGGACCCGGCAGCTCCTCGTAACGGAAGGGGATCAAGTGCGGCAGGCGCGCGACGTAGGTCTCGATGGCTCCGCGGAGCCAGGCCTGCTTCGACCGCCCGATGCACCAGAGCTCCAATGTCAAAACGCGGCCTCCTTGAAGGCTTTGAGTAAGGCGTGGCGCTCGCTGTAGGTCTGTCGCAGCCGAGCGACCAATACTGGCACCAGCTGCGTTCGGTCTCGCCGCGCCACGGCGTCTAGCAACTCTGTGACGTAGGCGGCCGGCGACTCGCCCAGGTGCCGGTCGAGATGCTCCCGAACTTTCGTCTCGAGTAAGAAGCCGACATCTGCAGGTTCAATGAGCCCCACCAGCCGCGGGAGGCTCGTGAGGATTACGTGCTCGTGCTCGGTGCGGTACAATAGGCTCTCGAGGGCGGGGCCGTCCCCGATTTGGACGAGGAGATCGGCCTCGGCCTGGGTCCACTGCCGCGGCGTGACCTCCGGATTGCCCAGAGGCCGATCGCCCGTTTGCCCGCCTCGGCCCTGCGCCTGCTGCACGGCCGAGAGCAATGCCGTCCGCATCGTCTTCGCCTCGGCGTCGGGCAATTCGTCTGCCAAAGCCAAGAGTTCGGCCGGGCTCCCAGTCGACAGCAGAAGACTGGGCGCGTGTCGCACGATGAGCTCGGGGCGCATGTTCTGCACACCAATCGCGACTATGAATCTGTGTAACCGCGCCCGGACCCCGTGGTCACTCATGTGTGAGACCGCCTCCTCGGCGAGCCGCGCCGCCGAATCGACCCTGCCCCCGGCAACCTCGGTTTCGAGCGCGTCGAAGACCAGTTGGGGCTCGTCGAGTCGGCGGAGGAGGAGGGCGCGGGCCTCCGCGTCACGGCCGCCCTCACGCAGCAGATCTAGGTAGACTCGGAGGCGCGCGGGGCTTTCGCCAAAACGATCGAGCGCCGTCTCGATCTCATCGATCACTTCGCTTCGTGAGGCGCCTAGGGCTCGCGACAGGACGTAGAACTGGGCATCCAGGTCGCGGCGGTAGTAGGCCCCGCGCTCGCGCTGTCCGTCGAGCCACTCGGCGACACGCTCCACGATCACGGGAGCGGGTTTGGCGTCAACGACCTGAGTGAGTTCGACGAGGAGCGTCGCGACGTAGGCGGTAGCGTCCACGCGGGTCTCGACGAGCTTATCGGCCACCGCCACGAGGCGTTCGGCGAGCGTGGTGTTGATCTCGAAGAGGTCCAACCAGTGCGCCTGCGCCAGCCACGCCAGACGGAGGCTGGCGAAGTGATCGAGCGCCGAGTGCAGGCGTCGTAGTTCCTTGGAACTGTACCTAACACCCTGCCGGACGAGAAGTCGGTCGACCACGGCTGCGTAGCGATCCGTGAGGTTGGTTAAGTGTGCGAAGCGCACCCGGAGCTCTAGCGACAATTCGGAATCGCGCCTCGCGCACTCGGCGACGAACTCACGCAATTCTTCCGCCCCGATTGATTCGAGGAGGGCCTTGGTATTCACGGAGGCTTTCGAGCGCAGTTGAACGGGACTTGCCTTCGGGAGCTTGCTCAACTGCACGAGTGACAGGAGTGCGGCGAGGTGATCGCAGGCGTGGGTTTTGGCGAAAGCCCCGCAGGTACAGGTGTAGGCTTTCACGCGCCGACCGGCAAGCAGCAGCTCAACCTCGTAGGCCGAGGTATCGTCTGCGCCGGGGCGCAGGACCCAGAGGCCCTTCCCGCCGTTGATCAACTGCGGCGGAGCCTGATCGCGAAGCCGCTGCCCTGCCTCGACGATGGCCTCGTCCAAGACGGTGAGCGCCTCAGTCAGGGACAGCTGGCGCAGCGAATCAGGCGAGGGGGGACTGCCGCCGGGTTGCATGTAGTCGGGGTTAGACTCCAGGAGTGTAAAGCGAAACGGTAAGCAGCGCTAAAGGTCGACAATAGTTTACGAAGCTCCGTTTTGCCGTTCCTTCACCGCGACACACGTAGACCCTATGAAAACCCTCCTACTCGTGAGACACGCCAAGAGCGACTGGTCCGATAGTTCGCTCGCGGATTTCGACCGACCGCTCAATGCCCGCGGCCAGCACGACGCCCCGCAAATGGCCGCCTACCTGCAAGAGCGTGACCTCGTCCCCCTGGAGATGGTTACGAGCCCGGCGAACCGGGCCTACACGACTGCCCGGCTCTTCGCGGAGGGACTTGGGCTGGTAGAGAACGACCTATCCGTGCGGGAGGACCTCTACGAAGCTTCTGCGGCGACGATTTTGCTGGCGATCCGGGAGCTACCGGATCTCGCGAGTACCGTGGCGATCTTCGGACACAACCCGGGCCTGACCGCCGTGGTACAGGCTTTCGCGGACCGGTACGTAGACAACGTCCCGACCGCGGGGGTGGCGGTCATACGGTCCTCGGTCGATCACTGGGGAGACTTTACCCCCGGGCGGGAGGCTACGCTCGAGGCGTTACTCACCCCACGGGATATCCTGCCACGGTATGCGTAAGGCCTGGGGTTACGTCAGTATTGTCTTTACGTTACTTATCTGTGCGGCGTGCGCGGGTCGTGGCGCGGTCGGCGAGCCTACCGAGGAGGAGTTGCGCGTGTTTACGCAGACGATGCTCATTGAGGCCGCTCTCCAAGACTTTAGCGGTCCGACGCGTGATTCCCTCGCTAGCGTTTACTACGGTCAGCTCTACGATGCCTACGGGATCGACGCGGCGTGGCTCGACGGGATGCGCGATCGGTTCGACCGCGATATCCACCTCTGGGAGTCTGCCACCGACTCTCTGGAGCGGCGTTTCGAGCGGCATCGAGGGGCGTTGTTGGTGCTACTCGACCGTGTGCCCGGCGAGGATTAGGCCGGAAGCATTACCCCGGTCCGCGTGTCGGCGTAGTTTTACGCTCGCGACGCCCCGTCCGCCTGAGATCCAACCGCCGAGCTTATGTCCGCCGCCAAAATCCTCATCGTCGACGACGAACCCGACATCCTGGAGTTCCTATCGTACAATCTTACCGCCGAAGGTTACGAAGTCTTCGTCGCCAGCAACGGGCTCAAGGGTTTGAATGAGGCCAAACGCGTCGTGCCGGATCTCATCATCCTCGACATCATGATGCCGGAGATGGACGGTGTCGAGCTCTGCCGCCGCCTTCGCGCCGATCCAATCTTCAATGATACCTCCATCACGTTTCTTACGGCGCGCCAGGAGGACTACTCACAGATAGCGGCCTTGGAGCAGGGCGGCGACGACTACATCTCGAAGCCTATCAAACCCCGCGTGCTCGTGGCCCGCATTAAGGCCATCCTCCGTCGTCGCAGCGGCGCGCCGCAATCCGATGAATCCAGCGTGGATCTCGGCAACATGCGTATCGACCTCGAGGGCATGTGCATCGAGAAGGACGGCGAGAGGATCGAATTGCCGCGCAAGGAGTTCGAACTGCTCAATCTCCTGCTGTCTAAACCAGGCAAAGTCTTTAACCGCGAGGAGATCTACCGCAAGGTGTGGGGTAACGACGTCATCGTCGGCAATCGCACGATAGACGTTCACGTCCGTAAACTGCGCGAGAAAATCGGCGACAACTACATCCGAACGATCAAAGGCATAGGCTACAAATTCGAGTTTTGATCGGCGGACTGTCCATCCCGGTGCTGAACAAGGAAAGTACCCCCGTAAGCAAAAACGCGACCCCCCAGCAGATTGCTCTCTTCGCGGCGGGCTTCTCGGGGTTGATCGTGGCGGCTGTCCTCGTCGGACTCACCCTCCTCGGGAAGGCCGAATGGATGGTCGTACTCGTGACCACCCCCCTGGCCATCCTCGGGGCCTACCTCGTCTTCCTGGCCTACCTGCGGCGTTACATCTACCGCAAGATTAAGCTCGTGTACAAAACGATCCACCAGCACAAGCTGAGCGCGGGGGAGAAGGCCAACGTGGTCAATGTCCACGAGGATATTATTGACCAGGTCCAGCAGGATGTCTCAAGTTGGATCCATGAGCAAAACCAACAGCTCGCTCAGCTCAAGCAGTTCGACCAGTACCGCCAGCGCTTCCTCGGGGACATCTCCCATGAACTAAAGACCCCGATATTCAATGTGCAGGGCTACCTCGAGACCCTCCTCGACGGGGCGATCAACGACGAGGCGGTGCGCCATAAGTATATCGCCAAGGCAGCCTACAACGTCGAGCGGCTCAACACCATCGTCGAAGACCTCGAGAGCATCTCGCGGCTAGAGAACGGTAAAGAGTTTCTCGACATGCAGGTCTTCGACGTCCGCGAGCTCGTCGAGGAAGTCTTCGAGGAGCTCGCCATGAAATCGGCCGGTAAGGGCGTATCACTCTTGCTTAAACCAGGTGCCGATAAACCGTACCGCGTACGCGCCGATCGTGAGAACATCCGTCAGGTGCTGATCAATCTCGTCAACAACTCCCTCAAATACGGTCGCAAGGGAGGGAATACCAAAGTGGCCTTTTACGACATGGACACCAACATCCTCGTCGAGGTGGCCGACAACGGCATCGGCATCCGCGAAGACCACCTCTCGCGCATCTTCGAGCGCTTCTACCGTGTGGACAAGTCGCGAAGTCGTGACGCGGGCGGGTCTGGACTCGGACTGTCGATCGTGAAGCACATCATAGAAGCACACGAGCAGACGGTTAACGTGCGGAGTGGGGTAAATCTGGGTTCCACCTTTGGGTTTACGTTAGCGAAGGCGAAGTGATAACACATTCCTGATAGCCGTACCTTCGCGGCCGCTTATGATCTCTGCCTCTTCCATCTACCTTCAGTACGGCGACCGCGTGCTGTTCGACCGCGTCAACCTGGCCATCAAGCCCGGTGAGAAGATCGGGCTTGTCGGCAAGAATGGCGCCGGTAAGTCGACCTTCACGAAGATAATCGTCGGGGAGCTCAGCCCGATGGAAGGCAACGTCACGATCCCCAACGACGCCCGCGTGGCCTACCTCCACCAGGACCTCGACCCGCCCAAGGAGCGGACCGTGCGCGAGCTGGCCGAGAGCGCCTTCGACGACCTGCGTGACATGGAGGACGAGCTCAAGAAGGTGGAGCGGCAGCTCGAGGACCGCGAGGACTACGAGTCGGACGCCTACGTTGCGTTGATCGAGCGCCTGTCGAACCTCCACGAGCGCATCCATCTTATGGGCGCCGATCAGCAGGACGCGCAGATCGAGCAGGTCCTGCGCGGTTTGGGGTTCGGCCCAAAGGAGTTTGATCGCAAGCTCGGCACCTTTTCCGGCGGGTGGCAGATGCGGGCCGAGCTGGCGAAGATGCTGCTCGCCAAGCCGGACTACCTCTTCCTCGACGAGCCGACCAACCACCTCGATATCGAATCCATCATCTGGTTGGAGAAGTGGCTCATGCAGTACGAAGGGGCCGTGATCACGATCTCGCACGACCGCACCTTCCTCGACAACGTAACCCGGCGCACGGTAGAGATCGAGGGCGCGAAAGTTTACGACTACAACTGCGGGTTTTCGAAGTACGAGGCCCAGCGTGCCGAGCGCCGCGAAATTCTCGAGAATTCGGCGAAGAACCAAGCCCGCGCCATCGCCGACCGCGAGAAGACCATCAAGCGATTCATGGCCAGCGCCACGAAGACCAAGATGGCGCAGTCGATGCAGAAGAAGCTCGACAAGGTGGAGCGCATCGAACTCGACGAGCTCGACAACGCGACAATGCGACTCCGTTTCCCCGAGCCCCCCCGCGCCGGCGACATCGCGCTCTCAGGCGAGAACATCGCTAAGTCGTACGGCGAGAAGCAGGTTTTGACGAAAGTCGACTTCCAACTGCGCCGCGGCGAGCGCGTGGCCTTCGTTGGGCAGAACGGCCAGGGTAAGACCACACTGGCCAAAATCTTAATCGGCCAGCTCGAGGCCAGCGCCGGCGAGGTCACTCCAGGATTTAACGTCCACCTCGGTTACTACGCTCAGGACCAGAGCGATTCGCTCGACGGCGACCTCACGCTGCTAGAGACCTTAGAGCGCGTTGCCCCGCCGGAGATGCGGACGCAGCTGCGCAATATCCTCGGCACGATGATGTTCAGCGGGCCGGACCACGACAAGAAGGTCAAAGTGCTGAGCGGTGGCGAGCGCGCGCGCCTCGCGATGGCATCATTACTGCTTCAGCCGAGTAATGTGTTGGTGCTCGACGAGCCGACCAACCACCTGGACATGCGCTCGAAGGATGTCCTCAAGGAGGCCGTACGCGACTACAAAGGGGCGCTGGTCGTCGTGAGTCACGACCGCGACTTCCTCGAGGGCCTCACGGACCAGGTCTTAGAGTTTCGTGACGGCAAGGTCCAAGTGCACCTCGGCGATATCGAGGAGTACCTCGCCAAGCGCGAGATGGAGGATATGCGTCAGGTAGAGCAAGCGACGGTGACGAGCAACGGAAGCGCGAACGCCCACGGTCAGGCGGCTTTCGCCAAAACCGGTAGTCCTGGACCCGCCGAAGCCGCCGACCTCAGCCCTGAGGAGTTCAAGCGCCTACAACGCGCGGCTCAGAGCGCGGAGAAACGAGTGGACCAACTCGAAAAGGATAGCGCCAAACTCGAGAAGAAATTGGCCGACGTCGAGTATTACAACAAACCCGAAGCCAAGCACACCATCGCCGAGCACGCCAAGCTCCAGAAGGAACTATCGGACGCGATGTTGGCCTGGGAGCGCGCGCAAGGCCAACTGGACCTCGTAGCCGCATAAAGACCATGGCCAGCATCGCACTCCTAGGCTACGGCCGGATGGGCAGGATGATCGAGGCGGCCGCCGAGGCCCGCGGTCATGAGATCGCGCAGCGAGTACACAGTTCGCACGCAGCCTACGAACTCTTGGGCACACCAGATATCGCTATCGACTTCAGTGCACCACACGCTGCGGAGGAGCTCTGCCTGGCTGTGCTGAGGCAAGGGATACCGGTCGTGAGCGGGACGACTGGCTGGAATATCAGTAGGGTAGTGGCGTTCGCTTCCGAGCCCGATCGTCCGGCCTTCCTACATGCCACTAATATGAGCGTAGGTGTCAACGTCATCTTCGCAATCAATCGCTTGCTCGCGGCCTCGCTGCGGGACCGTGGCTACGCCGCCAGCATCACAGAAACCCATCACGTCCACAAGCTCGATGCACCGAGCGGCACGGCCATTACCCTCGCGGAGGGAATTGTAGAAACCGCGAAGATTGTCTCCTATCGCGAGGCTGAGGTCGTAGGCCTACACGAGGTCACGTATCGCTCCAGGGCCGATGAGATCGTGCTGCGGCACGAGGCGCACGACAGAACTGGCTTCGCCGAGGGAGCCGTACTCGCGGCCGAGTTTCTAGTCGGCAAGGGGGGAGTCTACACAATGGCCGATGTCCTTGGGCTTGGCGGACTTGCTTCACGAGTATGAGGAAGCTGCTCTGGGGACTCGGAGTAGTCCTTGCCATTCCGGTTATTTATATCGTAGTTGTGCTCGCGCGCGGGACAGCCGTGGACTGGCGGCCGGAGGGGGTGGACGCGGTAGTTGGCAGCACTGGGTCGGCCAGTTCAGCGCCTATCGCAGACTCCATCCTCACGTTCTTAACCTGGAACGTCGGCTATTCCGGTCTCGGCGCAGAGGCGGACTTCTTTATGGACGGCGGCAATATCCTCCTCAGTCGCGGGATGAATATCCGAATGCCACAGTCGGACGCCGAGCGCTACACCGCCGGGATCGTGCAGCAACTGGCCAATACGAAAGCCGACTTTTTTTTGCTCCAAGAGGTAGATAGCTTCAGCACGCGGAGTTATCACGACTTACAGCTGGAGCGTTTCCGCAAAACCCAACCCGCCTACGCGGCCGTCTTCACGCCGAACTACATCAACGAGCGCGTTCCAATTCCGGTGATGGAGCCGTGGCGCGTCTATGGGGAGGTATACAGCGGTTTACTGAGCATGAGTCGCTGGCTCCCGACGGGGGTTGAGCGCCACGCCCTCCCGGGCAGATTTCCGTGGCCCGACCAAATTTTTCAACTCGACAGGTGTGCTCTCGTCCAACGGCACACGCTGGCAGACGGCCGGCAACTTACCGTGCTCAACATTCACTTAAGCGCCTACGACGACGGTACCGTCAAGCAAGAACAGCTAAGGTACCTAGCGACATTCCTTATAGCTGAGGCTGCTGCCGGACACCTTGTCGTGGTCGGGGGCGACTGGAACCTGGTACCACCCAATTTCCCGTACGATCAATTCATCGGCGATCCGGAAGGCAGGTTCACGCAGCAGGCCGTACCCCAGAGTTTCCCGACCGAAGACTGGACTTTCGTCTATGACGCCGCTACTCCCACGAATCGTAAGACCAACGCCCCCTACCTACCTGATAGCAGCTTCGTGACCACAATAGACTTCTTTCTATTGAGTCCTGGTTTGAGAGCTGTCAAGACCAAAGTAATCGATCAAGATTTCAGGTGGAGTGATCACCAGCCCGTGTACATGGAGGTGGTGGTGGAGTAGGGGTGGCTACGCTGAACGGCGACTGCGCCGAAAAGCATCTAGGATTTCGCGCGATCTACAGCTCACCGAAGCATCGAGCCGTCATCCAAGCACATCATCGGATAGCTACCTAAAAGCCCGCCCTCCCCGTCAGATACGCCATCGTAAACACGAGCGCCACACTGATGCCGAGGCCCAAGGCCACCTTGGCCAAGTCGCGCCCCACCATGATCCACGTATCCCGCCCGAGAGACATTGGGTGAATGCGGCCGTCGGCGTCGAGTGCAAAACCTGGTTCCGCTGGGTCGAGGTAGTCGTCGGCATCGTCGCGGTCGCCGAGGCGCCACCGGATCGCGATCTCGCGCCCGGCCAGCAGTCCGAGGAACACCCAGGTCGTGGACATCGGGATGTCGCTCCATTCCTTGAAAAACAGCAGGATCAGACCGTAGGTGAAGTCGATGATCGTGGCCGAGCGCACGTCTTGCGTGTTGGTTTTCTCTCGCACGATCTCCTGGATCTTGCCGCCCTTGTTGGCGAAAATGTATGCCAGGAAGCCCAGCAGGATGACCAGCGAGGCAATCAACTGCCAGCGCTCCAGCGAGCGCGGCAAGTAGACGTAGATATTGGCGAAGTCCTGCACGAGCCACTGGCTCCAAAGGAAGCCCGTGGATAGCCACTGCAAGGCCGTCCACATCTTCAGTCGCTCCTTTGGCAGCTTGGTGGTGATAAAGCGGCGCGTGAGCGATCGAGCGATGAGCGCGTAGAGCGCGATCGCCACCACGAAGGCGAGTATATAACCGAGCAGTGATTTATTGATCATGTCGATCAGGCCTGCCGGCGCGAAAAAGGTGAGGATCAGGAAACTAGTGCTCACGGGAATACCGGTGCGCGTGAGCGCCATCAGCACGAGCGGCGGCAGCAGGTACGCCCACCCGAAGCCTACAATGGCACGTGGGTCCTCATACCTGAGCGTCCCGTCGTCGCCGAGTACCTGGAGACGCTCGTAGCTCACGTCCCCGTCGTAAGCAATGTACCCGTAGATCATCGTCAGCATGAGGATACCGCCGGCGTAGAGCCACAGGTGCCACCAGGGCCGGTCCTCGTTCGAGGTCAGGAAGGTCCCGAGGGTCTGGATCGAGTCATTGCCGACCACGGCGTAAGCAGACAGCATGAAGCCGGTCCACATGATGATGTTGGTAGAGTCCATACGTGTGCGTTCGCGACAACCAACCGAGGCGTGAGCCGCCTTAGTTTAGCAAGGATACGCCTGCTGTCGGGCAAAGGATATCTAGTGAAGTCGCCTATTGAGCGGCGCTACACTGAAATACGTTTCCGTGTTAACCACAGGTGAAATTGGTGCAAATTTGCCTGCTAGTTGTAGCTTCGACTTTCGTCAAAACTTGTGTCCTGCGATTTGGAGAGAGTTTTGGCGAAAGCCCAAAAAACAACCCGAGCCGCGTATTGCGACCCGGGCTGCCGATAATCAATCTGGTAATTGAAATTTTTCGTCCACGCGGCTTACTCAGCCCCGGAAGACGTAACCGATCGCCAGCGATACTTGCGTACCGCGACGGAAACTCGAGTAGATAAAGTCCTGCCCACCGAATTCGGCGAAAGTCTCGTACTTCGGATTAAGGAGGTTGGTGCCAGCGAGACGCACGCCGAGCGGCCCGATATCCGTGCCGAGCGAAACGTCGAGGCTTCCGCGGGCACGCTCGAAGATGTCCGGCGTGCCCTCATTGCCGTTGAAAGCAATGCGGTCCCCGAAGATGTTGAAAGCCGCCGTCACGTCGAAGCCGTAGCGCTCGGGCGCCCAGGACAAGTTAGCGTTGACGATATACGGGCTCTGGCCCTGCAGCTGGCGCGTCCCCTGGAAGTCGGGGCGGAAGTCACGAATCCGCGCCAGCTCAGCTGGATTTATATCGGCATCCGATCCGATCACGCTGACGTTGGCACCGGCGCGCAGCTCCTTGAAGCCTTCACCGATGAAGCCGAGATCGCTGCGTGCCTCGAGCTCGATGCCGAGCACAGTGGCACGCTCGACATTGACGTATGAAAACTCCAGCTGTTGTGACGGCAGGAAGGTGGTTACGATTGGGTTGTGGAAGGCTTTATAAAAACCACTCACCGATAGCAGCGCCCCGGGCGTTGGGAAGAACTCATACCGCAAGTCATAGTTGTCGATGTTGGTTCGCTCCAGCTGTGGGTTGCCGGAGAAGATTGGCCCGCCGATAAAGTCGAAGCTCGGAAAACGGGCGATCTCGCGCATATTAGGTCTCGCGATCGTCTGCGTAAAACTTGCACGCACGTTGTGTCGCTCCGCCGGGGAGTAGACCAAGTTGATGCTCGGCAGTAAGTCTATCGCCGTAATGCTGCCAATTCGTACACTGTCGGGCACGTTTTCGGCGCGGCTAACGCTCTCCAAGTCGGTGTGCTCCACGCGGGCCCCTAGGATGGCTCGGAGTTGCTCATTGAACTTGTAAGTCCCCATGAGGTAGGCGGCGGCAATATTCTCGTGTCCGTCGTAACTATTGACCGGGTTAGTATTTTCGCGTACGTAGTTGAGCACCCCCATCGTGCCACGCGGCGTCGCGCCAAAGCCGAGATTTTCGTCGCGGAAGTAGTTGTCGGGATTGCCGTCGTACTCGATGGGGATGTTACGCTGTTGGACGCCGAGTTCGTAGATCCGCTCCTCGAACGAGCGTTGCTTCGTGCGGTAGGCCACGCCAGCCTGGAGCTTATGGCCTTGCGATTTGAAATCTTTGTACACGTCAACTTTCCCTTCGTACTGATCGTCGTCGAGGTCGCGGAAGAAATTCAGCGGGCGGGCGATGGAGGCGGCCGGAATAAAAAATCGCGGTTGCTCGGGTGTGCTGTAGTCGGCGATAGCGGCGAGTAGACGACGGTTAGGCTCATCCTGACTCGTAAGCGTATACCCTCCCGCCCACTGGAGGCGAAGGTCGCCCGATGGCGAGATCAGGTGTTCGCCGCGCAACTGCGCCGTGAGAGTGCTGCGCTCGAGAAAAGTGAGTTGGCGGTTCTGAAGTTCCTGGTCCTGCGTGATGTTGAGTGCCGGGGCCGGGCCGACGAGCTTCTGGGTACCGATGTCGGTCGTGTGGTTGTAGATCAGGTTAGCGCTGATCGTCTGCCCCTTCGCAAAGCGAAAGCCCACATTCGCGAAACCGGATACGGTCGGGCTTTCGACGGAGCTCGTGTCGCGGAAACGGTAGTCTACGTTTAGCTCTGTAGCGTTAGGGTCAGACAGCCGATAAAAGCCCACCTCGCCATTATTTACGTAATCGTACGAACGGGAATAATTGCCACTCAGTAGGTAGCCGAAGCGACGCCCGTTACTTAGTTCGTGGCTGTTGCCAAAGCTCATCCCGAGACTATGGTCCATGACAACGGGCTGCGTCTGTGTCGCAAAGTCTAGTGGCAACAATTCAGTAGCTTCTTCGACGGCCGCGAACGCAGCCGCGTTCGCTTCGTCGGTACTCGAGAGTGCAATCACCCCGGTGCCGAGAACGAATACCTCACCGGTACTTCCCCGTCCGGCCGGTACAGGGTCGCGCCCCAGCTCGCGGATGCGGTCCGGCAGCTGCCGCGTACCGTCGTCATACCCAAGCCAGTCGGTGGAGCCCCCGCGATAGGTTTGGAACTGGTCGTTGAAAGAGCTCTGTGAGTTATAACCCGCACTCACCGACACGCTAAAGGTCTTTAGCTCGGGGAAGTCTTTGGTCTTTAGGTCGACGTTGCCGCCGGTGAATCCCCCCGGTTGATCCGGTGTGAAAGTCTTCGACGTCTGGATGTTGTCCAGCAGACTAGCGGGGACCAGGTCCAGTTGAGGCGAATTGCGGTAGGGATCAGAGTTTGGCATGGTCAGGCCGTTCAGCTGTGCGGTCGAGTACCGGTCACCCAGACCCCTTACTACAATATATTTACCGTCCACGATCGTCGTCCCGGTGACCTTAGTCATGGCCCCGGCCGCATTCGAGATCGCGAGCTTCGACATCTCTTGGGACGAGATGCCGTCGAGGATGCGATCCGATTTTAGTCGCGTTAGCAACACAGCGTTCTCGGAATTCTGAATCGCGCGCGCCGTGACGACCACCTCCTGCAATGCTTGCGCGTTCTCGGACATCGTGACATCGAGGAAAGTGACCTTGCCATCGTTGGCCACGATATCGGTCACGGTCTTCTTCTGGAGGCCGACGTAGCTAAATTTAAGTGAGTAAGTACCGGCGGGTACATTCAATTCGTAGTTCCCGTCGAAGTCCGTGACCGTGCCACGCGCCGGATCGACGGAGTTGTCGTAAACGGTGGCGCCGATGACGGGCTCAGCCGCCGCGTCCAAGACGACGCCTTTGATGACGGCTTGCGCCAAAACCGAACCTGAACATGCCGTTAGCAGCGCTACGGCGAAGAATTTATGGAAGGTCATGTTTGTCTTTTAATTACCAGAGTGATTGGAACAGACACGATCGGGGCGGAATGTTTTACCTCGCGGTCGTGTGAGAAAAAAGGTAGCCCCCACCCAGCTGGGTGGAGGCTACAGCTAAATTCGGTTCAGCTCGCTACTGCGCCGCGACGACGAGGCGCTTAGCGACAATTTGCTTCCCAGCGGCGACCCGCACGACATACGTGCCCGCGGAGAGACTTTCAGTCGCGATGAAGGCGCGCTGGATGCCTGTATCGAAGTCGGCGGCGATTTCGCTCATGAGTCGCCCAGTGATATCGTAGACGCCAACCACGACTCTTCCAGCCTGGGCGACCTCGAATTCGAGGTTGCTGCCATTGCGAGTTGGGTTCGGGAAGAGCGTAACGGAGACAGTGGCTACCAATTCCTTAGCGTCGACTAGGTCGGCAGTGAGGAAATTGTAAAACGAGACTGCGGTCCAGTCGCGGATCCAAAGGTCGCCCTCGATGCCGAACGCGCCGATGTAGTTAACGTCCTCGAAAAAGCCCGTTGGCCCGGTGGCCGAGGCGGGGAGTACAGCGCGTAAGCTTGCGTCGAGTGCGGCGCTGGCGAAAGCAGGCCGAGGGTCGAGCCTACCACCCTGCTCGCGGCTGATGCGTTGGAGGATCGGCAAGTTGGCGACGTAGCGGTTGCCCTCGGTGACGAGCTGGAGCGTGCGCGCGCCGGTGGGCTGGTCGCCGGTCGGGTAGAGCTGGATCAGGGAGGCGAGCGTACTGCCGGCCCCGAAGGCGCCGATGACGTTGCCGCGGAACTG